>NZ_JAAVUO010000017.1:0-80043 GCF_012163165.1 Natronococcus sp. JC468 | reverse complement strand
GGGGCCGCCCGCGGGCGCTCGGCCCCCGACGGGGGGGGTGCCGCCGTCCTCGAGTCCCGTGAGTCGAGCGAGCCCGCCGGCGTCGTCCCCGTGCAGGTAGTAGGGGGCGCCGAGCTCGCCGGCGAGCCGACGCGCGCCCGAGACGTGATCGGCGTGGGCGTGCGTGTCGGCCACGCCGACGATCTCGAGATCCCGTTCGTCGGCCTCGCTCAGGTAGTAGTCGACGTACTGGCTCGGATCGACGACGACGGCCGCCGTCCCGTCGTGGACGAGATAGGAGACACAGCCCGTGCCGGGACGGATGATCTGGACGACGCCGTCGACGCCGTCGATCTCGAAGCTGCGGTGAACCCGACCCCACCCGTTCATCCCGTCATCAATCGACTCCGCGTCGAACCCCCGGTCGCGGAGGAACGCCGCGGCTCGGGCCGACGTGACCCCGGCGACGCAGACGACGGCGATCTCCCGGTCCCCGGGGAGGTCGTCGAGATGCGCCTCGAGCGTAGAGAAGTCGTGCTCGAGCAGCTCGTCGTAGATCGGGAGGTTCGTGCTCCCCTCGATCCGCCACTCCTCGTAGTCGTCCTCGTTGCGGACGTCGAGGACGAACAGGTCCTCGTCGTCCTCGTCGATGCGACGGGCGACCTCCGCGGGATCGAATCCGGTGTTGCTCATACACCACAATATCGTACACGACGGCTATTAAATTCGTTGCACGAACCCGCAGCCGAGGGAGCAAGCCGACTCGAGGCGAGACGGCGTCGGATCAGTACTCGAGTCCGAACAGCGAGTTGATCGTCAGCGCCAGGACGACCCCGGCGAGCAGGGTAGCGAGAAAGCCGAAGGAAACCGCCCAGCCGAACAGGTCCGCCAGGGCGCCGACGACGACCGAGCCGAGCGCGGCGACGATCATGTAGACGGTGCGGACGAGCCCAAACCCGGCGTTCTGTTCCTCTGCGGAGAGCTCCCGGAGGAACCGGGGCATCAGCGCCGCCCCGAAGCTCATCCCGATCCCGACGAGGACGATCCCCGCGACGATCGACGCGGTGTTCGACGTTGCGATCAGGACGCCGAACCCGCCGACGCCGGCGAGCATACAGGCCGCGATCGCCCGGTCTCGACCGATCCGATCGGAGACAGCGCCGACGCCGATCTGGGCGAGGCCCTGTACGACGAAGTACGTCGAGAACAGCGCTCCCGCGAGGGGCGTGGACGCATCCTGGTACTCGATGAGAAACGTCGGGAGAAAGGAGGCGACTCCCTGCCAGGCGAACTCGCTAACGATCGCGACGACCAGCGTAAAGGCGATCGGCGGCCGCGAGAGGAGCTCGAGGGCGGGCGCGACCCGCAACCGATCGCGCAGCGGCGTCTCCGGCCGACGCGGCGCCGTGGGACGGACCTCCCGGGCGAACAGCACCGTCGACGGAATTCCGATCAGCGCGACGGCAGCGACGGCGATCCGCCAGCCGAACCGAACCGCCAACCAGGCGACGGCAACGGGAGTGACCAGTCCGGCGATCGTCGCTCCGGTGTTGTGGACGCCGACGGCGGTCCCGACGTTATCGTAGGTGCGAGCGAGCAGCGTCGTCGCGACGCTGTAGTGCAGCCCCGCGACCGCTCCGAGCAGCACCGTCGCGAGGAAAAACGGCGCAAACGCGGGCGTGATCGAGACGGCCAGCGCCGCCAGCGTCGAGCCGCCGACGGCGATCAGCACGATCCGTCGCTCGCCGTAGCGATCGGCCAGGATCCCGCTGGGGTACTGGGCGAGCCCGTAGGCGAGCCACATCCCGCTCAACGAGAGCCCGACGGCCGCGTTCGAGACCGCGAACGTCTCGACGACGTCGGGGATGATCGGGCTGATCGCCAGCCGTCCGACCATCGTGACGAAGAACGCGAGCGTACACAGCGCCAGTACCGTCTCCCGGTACCGCCAGCGTGTCGAAATCGTGCTCAACCTGTCCGGTGAAAGCGCGTCCGCACACTTAGCGGAACCGACTCGACGCGCGACGCGAGAGGTGGTCCTCGGGCCGAGACCTCATCGACCGACTGATCGTCGGCCGCACCGTGGATTCGGTATAGCAGTATTCGATTCATCGAGGCGACCGCCCTCGAGTCGGAGACGATCGGGATGGCGCGCGCTCGACCTCGTGCGGGCCGACGGGGGACGTCCCGTCGGACGCTCGAACGGCGGTCGGCTCCACTCCGTCGGTGTGACCGATCCGGCGCGGGTCGACGCCGTACGATTCCGTGACCGTCTGACGAGCTTTTATCTTATGTGCAAACGCTTGCGCAAACGGATACGTAGATGGCAGTCAGCACCAACCGAGCCGCGACCTTTCTCGACAAGGGCGGTACCGGAAAGACGACTTCGGCGGCCCACCTCGGCGTCGCGCTCGCCGAAACGGGCGAGGACGTTCTGCTCATCGACCTCGCGGGCAAGCAGGGCGACCTGGCGAAACACTTCGGCGTCTGGTCGGCGGTCCAGGAGGAGATCGAGGCGGACGACGACTGGCCGAACATCTCGACGGTGTTCGCCGAGGAGTGGGACCAGATCGCCTCGAAGCTCGGCGACGCGGCCGTCGAGAGCCTGATCGTCGAGACCGACGAGGGCGTCGACCTGATTCCCGCCCACCCCGGGCTCGACTCGCTGGACGCGGATCTGGGCAACATCGACGACGCCCGGGAGCGATACTCCCGACTCGAGCGCTTCCTCGACGAGTACATCGACGGTCGGTACGACACCGTCCTCATCGACCTGCCGGGACTGACGAACAACGTCACCTACAACGGGCTGTGGGCGACGCGCAACGTCGTCGCGCCCGTCGAGATGGGGCCCTTCGAGAGCGAGCAGGCGGCGGCGCTGGAACGGGACCTCGAGAAGATCGACAACCAGTTCGGCGTCGACGTCGACCTCGCGATGATCCTGCCGAACAAGGTCGACACCCGGACGAAACTCGCCACCGAGTACCTCGAGGGGTTCGACGAGGAGTACGCGGGCGCGATCGCCCCGGCTCACGTCCCCGCGAGCCAGGACGTCCGGAACGCCGCCGACGAGGGCCAGACCGTGTTCGCCCTCGAGGAGCCCTCTGGAACCGCCGAGCGTGCCCGGGAGGCTTTCCTCGAGGGCGCGTCGGAACTGCGACAGCGACTGGGTGAGTCCCGATGAGCGACGACCTCGAGGAGCTGCGCAAGCGGACCGAACGGGGCGATCGAAACGACGAGATCAGAACCGAGGCCGACTCGGCGTTCGTCGACGCGCTCGTCGACGCGCTCGAGGCCGTCGACGACGGCGACCGGCCGAAAACCGTCGCCGTCCGCGACCAGCCCGTGGCGGCGCTGCTGGCCGCCCTCGACGAGGACGACGCCGAGATGACCGCGGTCGGCAACGCGCTCGAGTCCTCGCTGGGCCGCGAGCGCTCCGAGGAGTTCGACCGCAGCGAGATCGTCCGCCTGGCCGTCCGCGTCGGGCTTGAGACGGCGACGCCCGAGAAAACCGAACAGCTCGGCGACGCGGTCGGACGCCACGCCCAGCGGAACCTCTAGCCGTTTGCGTTTGCGTTTGCGTTTGCGTTTGCGTTTTCGCCTGCGTTTTCGCCTGCGTTTTCGCTTTCGAATACGAGGCCCGCGAACGCGACGACGACCCGAACCCCCGCTACCCGGGACTTCTCCCTCGGCCGTCGTCTGCGGTCCGCGATAAACTACATTTCGATTGATGATTGCCCGGCCCTCACCCGTCCGGTCCGCCCTCCCGTCCGATGACGACGGTGTTCTGGACGAGGCTCCGGTGGGCTCGCCGGAGTCGTTCCGAGAGCGCCTGGTGGGATATGTCCAGCTCGTCGGCCAGCGCCATCATGTCCGCCTCGCGGGGGATCTCGTAGTAGCCCCGTTCGAACGCGATCTCCAGGGTGTCCTGCTGGTCGTCGGTGAGACCGAACCGCCCCTGCCGTCCCTCCTCGAGGCTGTAGACCGAGTGGAGCTGGAATCTGATCCCGTTCGACCGACAGTAGTCGTTCGTTCGCGAGAGGCTGTCACGGTCCGGAAACAGCAGCCGGAACTGCCAGCCGTCGGCGTCGCCGACCGCCGAGAGCACGGTGCCCTCCTCCTCGACGAGCATCTGGACGAGCGCGTCGACCCGACGAACCCACCCCATTCGGTAGAGCCGTTCGCCGTCGACGTCGGCGAGCAGTTCCACGTCGTCGACGGTTTCGTCGCCTTCGAGCGCCTCGTCGATCCCCTCGAGATCGGGCGCGTCGACCCAGAGAAACGGCATCACTTCGCCGTCGGCGTTCGCGACGACCCGTTCGACCTCGCACTCGAGCCCGTCGACGGCCTCGATCGTCTCCTCGAGGACGAACTCCGCCGGCGAGAGCTCGATCTCCGCGACTGTCCCTCCCATACCTCCCCCTTGAAGCGAACCGTCTTGGGTGCGTCGAACTCTCCGTTCGCGGAACTGGCGGGTCGCGACGGCAGTCGCGTCGGCGGATTCGTTTTCGAAAACGTTTGCGTTTACGTATCGTCGAGCGGCTCGTCCGGCGACGAGAATAGCGAGTCGAGGATCTTCCGTTCGGCCGTTCTGAGGTGCTGGTGGAGCGTCGACGGCGCGACGTCGAGGGACTCGGCGAGTTCGGTACCGGACGTCTCCCGCGGCCACTCGAAAAAGCCCGCGTAGTACGCGGTGGAGAGCACGGCGTGTTGTCGGTCCGTGAGGTCGGTGGCGAGCCGACGCTGAACCGGTCGCGGATCGCTAGCCGATCGGGTCGTCCGACGGTGACAGCGCAGTTCGGCCTCCGGGTAGGCACCTTCGATAGTGTCGACGATCCGGTGGACGTCGACGCTCGGCGCCAGGTGGACGGTCATCCGGTACTCCCCGTCGACGATCGACGCGCCGTCGACGTATCCGCCGTGGGACGCGACGACGGAAAGCACCGGCGGATCGATCGCGCGAAGCACGAACCCCGTCGGCGTCGCCTCCGGGTAGACGGTTACCTCCCCGTCGCCGGGACGGGCGTCGACGAGCTCGCGGACCGCGTCGACGGCGTCCCGCTCGGCAGTCCCGTAGACGAGGAACTCGTCGTCCCCGAGCGGGACGATGTGGTCGAACGCGATCGATCCCGTCGGCTCGGCCTCGAGTCCGAACGTCTCGAGGAAGCCCTGGATCCGGAACTCGAGTTCGACGAGGTCGTCGCTCAGCAGCGTCCGCTTGCGCTCGGCGGCCGCGATCGCGTGGCCGACGATCTCGCCGAGCTGGGTGATCCGCTTTCCCTCCGGTCCCTCGAAGGCCCGGGATCGCTCCGCGTAGACGTTCAACACGCCGTAGAGGACTCCCTCGTGAGTGATCGGTATCGCCGCGGACGACCGGAAGTCGTACGACTCGATGTGGTCCCGCCAGGGATCGTACCGGGAATCGGTCTCGAGCTCCTGGGTCGTCTGTACCTCGCCGCGTCGAAGCGCCCGGCCTGTGGGCCCCCGGCTCCGGGCGTCGTCCGGATCGATCGAGATCGTAATGTCGTCGAGGTATCCCTCGACCCCGGCTTCGGCCCGAAGGGTTACGGTCCGGGTTGCGGCGTCGACGTCGCCGATCCAGGCGAACAGGTACGACTCCGAGTCGGCGAGGTGCTCGCAGACCGTCGTCTCGACGTCCTCGCGCGTCGACTGGCCGATGATCGCGCGCGTGATCTCGTTTGCGACCTCGCCGAGGCTGGTCACCGCCGCGAGCTGCTCGCGCTGGCGCTCGAGTTCGCGCTCGTACTCGACGCGGTCGGTGACGTCGCGGACGACGCCGACCCGCCCCGTCTCTCCGCTCTCCAGCTCGAGTCGACCGACTCGACTCTCGACGGCGATCGACTCCCCGTCCGCGCCGTGTAACCGCCCTTCCGGGGCGACGACGTTCGGCTCCTCCGTCTCGGCTCCGTCTCCTCTCTCCCCGAACTCCGCCCCGAACACGACCGCCGCGGACGCGCCGAGCAACTCGTCGTCGTCGTCGTACCCCGTCATCGAGACGAACGTATCGTTGACGAAGGTGAATCGACCGTCGCCGTCGAGGACGTAGATCCCGTCGTCGACCGTCTCGATGATACGCTCGTACCGCATCAGGGTCCGCTCGCGAACCTTCCGCTCCGTGATATCGGTGAAGTAGACCGAGAGCCCCGACGGGGAAGGGTGGACGATATCCCGGAACCACCCCTCCAGCGGGGGGTAGTACTCCTCGACGGCGGTCGGCTCCTGCGTTTCCATCGCCTCCCGATAGGCGGTTTCGAAGGCAGTGCCGACCAGTTCGGGGGCGGCGTCCCACAGCCGTTCTCCCAGCAGCTCCGCCCGGGTCCCGTCGAACATCGACGTGTGCGCGTCGTTGAAGTAGGTGAGTCGCCACTCCTCGTCGACCGCGAAGAACCCGTCGCTGATCCGCGCGATCGCCTCCTCGAGCTCCGGACCGGGTTCCGAAGCCGTCTTCGATCGCGGTTCCGGTCGCCACCAGACGCGGGCGTTCGCGCCGACCTTCTTCGTGCGAAGGAGGTCCCGTTCCGCGAGCCGTTCCAGTCGATCGTACGCGCTTCGACGCCCGAGATCGAGTCGCTCGGCCACCTCCGGCGTCGTTCGCGGCTCGCCGGAGTCGCCGAAAACCGCGAGTGTCTCCCGAAGCGCGTCGGTCAGCGATTCCATTCGATCGACGATCCGCGCTATCTCTCCATCAATATTCCGTCGACGGAGTCTCGAGTCGGAACTCGTCTCCGGAACCGCGCTCGTCACCGCTTTGCCCGGAACACCACCTAACAACTTTCGTATCGAGCTTACGGTCGAAGGGGCCCTTCTGTAACGTATTAGGACGATGAGAACTGAGACGAGAACCGATCGCTTCGGCGCGGATCGCGGACGGTGCACGGACGAGCGGCGACGACTGACGCTCGAGGTCCTGGCGAGCCGCGCCGATTCGCTCGGACTCGAGGAACTGGCCGCGGCGGTCACCCGTCGCGCCGGACTCGACGGGTCGGCGACCGTCGAACGCGTCGCGCTCGAGCTACACCACGGCCACCTCCCTCGGTTAGCAGATCGCGGCGTCCTCGACTACGATCCCAACCGTCGACGGGTCGAGGCGTCGTTCGACCGCGAGTAGGCCGTCGCGTTCGATCCGGGTCGTTTCTCGGATCGCTCCCTCGAGAGCGACCGTTTCCGATTCCGTTTACGTTTCTGTTTCCGTTTACGTTTCCGAAAACGCAAACGGGAGCGATTCGACCCGTCGCGACGCGGCGTGGCCAGGGCCCTCGATCACGCCGTCGGACCCTCGGAGACCGTAATCTCTCGGGTTTCGTCGAACGGGACGGTGACGTAGTAGCCGGCGTAGGAAAACTCGACGCCACCTCGCCGCTGGCGATCCACCTGGGGCGGTTCGAACAGCGAGTCGAGCGCCTCCGAATCGATGACGCGATGTAGCGAGGGAAGGTTCTCCGGTTCCCGATCGGTACGTTCCGCAACCCGTTTGACGATTTCGACGCTGACGGCGTCTCGCCCGCCCGGACGGCTGCCACTCATTTACTCGTCTGTCGATGCGGTCGGCGTATTTAATTATTGGCGATAATTTCACCGCCACAGGAGTTGGTTCCGTCCGACTCATCGACGGGCGAGGACGCCGCGATGCCGTTTCGGGCTCGAGGGCAGGACGACCCGCTCAGGCCGCTTCCTCGCGTTCGGCTCGTTCACGAATCACCGCGCGGAGGTGGTCCGCATCGCGCAGTTCCTCGAGTTCGTCGCGCTCGACGAGGGCGGTGCCGTCGACGGCGTCGCGTTTGGCACGGTCGACGATGTATACCGACTGGGACCGAGTCACCTGGCCGATCGAGCTCATGATTCGAGCCCGTTTCTCGGCGGCCTCGGTGAACTCCGAGTGACCCGTCAGCACGACGCCGCTGTCGTCTTCGTCCTCGCTGACCGCCTTGAACGGAGAGCGAACGGTCGGGTGGACCCGGTAGCCGGCCCGGGTGAAGACGGCGACGACCCGCTCGTCGGTCGGGTCGGCGTCGGGCTCCTCCGGGGTCGCCTCGCTCTCGTGGACCTCGTCGGCGCCCTCGAGGACGTCTACGGGGCTGGTCAGGGAGGCGTCGAACAGGTCCTCCAAGGCCATCGCGATCTCGACGGAGGCGTTCATCCCGTCCTCGTACTTCGAGACCGTTCGCCGGGAGACGCCGAGCTGGCTGGCGAGCTGGCCGAGGCTCAGTTCGCGGTCCTCGCGTTCGTCGGCCAGCAGGTCGCCGTCGATGTTGACGTACAGCCCGCCGGGGGCGGCGTAGATCAGCGGCGGGACGTCCTCGATGAAGAGGTTGTACGCCGTGTCGGGGCTGAGGACGGGAACGCCGTGGCGGAAGTAGGTGACGTCGGGTTTCAGATCCTCGTCTCGGCTGCGCAGCCCGATCACCAGCGGCGTCGCCTGCAGGTAGGTGCCCAGGCGCCGCATCTCGTGACCGGTCTCCTCGTTGAAGGCGTCGATGTTGCCCAGGATCTTGACGAGCAACAGGTTGTCGCCGCGACGCGCCGCGACGTCGAAGCTCTTCGGGCGGATCGCACACCGGTCGCTGACCACGAATCCCGCGTCCTCTAACATCGCGGTGACGTTGCCGACCAGTGCCGAACGGGACATAGGGGATTGTAAGCGAGTCCATCTATATGAGTGTTGTCCTGCCGATCCCCGGGTGCAGGGTGGCGATTCGCCGATCGATCGGGAGGTACGCTTTTATACCAAGAGACGACCCGGCGGCGGGGATCCGAAGGTAGTTATCCGCCGATCCGATACCGTCGACCGATGACCGTCGTCGGGCTCGACGATACCGATTCGCGGGAGCGAGGGATGTGTACGACCTACGTCGCCAGGACGATCGCCGACCGCCTCGAGCGGACCGGGGCGTCGGTGTCGCGGCTGGTACTGGTCCGGCTCAATCCCGCCGTCGAGTACAAGACTCGAGGTAACGCCGCGCTGGCGATCCACACCGACTGCGAGCCCGAATTGGCCCTCGAGATCGCCCACGACCGCCTCGAGGCCCTCGCGGAAACGGCCGACGAGCGGACCCAGCCCGGGCTGGTCGTCGCCGACCACGATCCCGACGAGGCGCCGGGAGACGTGAGCCGTTTCGCTCGACGCGCGATCGGAACACATCTCGAGCGGACCGACGCGACGGCCCTGATCGACCGCCACGACTACCGCTCGTGGCACTCGGGTAACGGCCGCGGCCGCATCGGCGCGCTGGCCGCGGTCGGCGCCTGGCGCGAACTCGAGGACTGGTCCTTCGAACACATCTCCTACCGGGAGTCCGAACGGTGGGGAACCCCCCGCGAGGTCGACGCGGAGAGCGTCTTCGCCGCGGCCGACCGGGGCTACCCCGCGGTCTGGGACACCGTCGACCGCGAGGAGGGTGAGACGGTCTGTGTCCCCAACGCGCCGGGACCGATCCTCTACGGGATCCGGGGCGACGATCCCGACGCGGTCCGGGAGGTCGCCGCCCGGATCGAGGGCGAGCCCGTCGCCGCGAGCCGGCTGTTCGTCACCAACCAGGGGACCGACGCTCACCTCCGCGAGGGGCGACTCGAGGACGTTCGGGACGGTCGCGCCTACCGTCTCGACGGACGGGTCGCGAGCGAGCCCGAGACCCGTCGGGGCGGTCACGTGTTCGTGACCCTCGAGGGGACCGGAGACGACGGCGAGAGTGACGAACGGCCGACGCTCGAGTGCGCGGCCTTCGAGCCGACCAAGCGGTTCCGTGACCGGGTACGGGCGCTGCGCGTCGGCGATCGGCTCACCGTCTGCGGCGAGGTCTCGCGGGGAACGCTCAAACTCGAGAAGTTCGCCCTCCGAGAGCTCGTCGACCGCGAGCGGGTGACGCCGACCTGTCCCGACTGCGGGCGGCGCATGGAGAGCGCGGGACGCGACCAGGGCTACCGCTGTCGGGACTGTAAGACGAGCGCGACCGAGAAGGAGACGGTCCCGCTCGAGCGCGACCTCGAGGAAGGGTGGTACGAGGTGCCGCCGTGTGCTCGCCGTCACGTCGCGAAACCGCTGGTTCGGGGCGGGTTCGACGCGCCGACGCACCCCGAGCGGTAGCCGCGTCGACGGCCCGACGCGACGCCTACTGGACGGCGATCCCGCGGCGAGCGAGGAACTCGCCGACGTCCTTGATCTCGACGGGGCTGCCGACGATCCGATAGCGGTCGTCGTCCTCCGGGACGACGGTGACGGTAAACTCCTCGTCGAGCTGCGGCTCGATGGACTCGAGGGTCTCGCGGGGGAGCACGATCTGGGTGCTGTCGCGCAGCTGCGACGGTTCCGGCATTGGTTGGTCGCGGCTACTGCCGCCGCAGGGATATGCGTGTCGAACTTCATCGTCGATCGTTTCGGAAATCGGGTGGTATTATTCGGTGGCGTCCGCAACCGAAACCGGATACCGGGACCGGGTCTTCGGCGAACGTGAGGCGATCCGCGCCCGCTGTGGCGATCGACGCGTCCGTACCGCATGGAAAGCGTTTTTCGACGCGACCGGTTGAGTACAGACAAATGGGGCTCGAGGACGAGATCGACGAGATCGAGGAGGAAATCGCCAACACGCCCTACAACAAGTCGACGGAAGCCCACATCGGTCGGCTGAAGTCCAAGCTCGCCGAGAAAAAAGAGAAGCTCGAGAAACAGCAGTCGGGATCGGGCGGTGGCGGGGGCTACTCCGTCGAGAAACACGGGGACGCAACCGTGGCGCTGGTCGGCTTTCCGAGCGTCGGGAAGTCGTCGCTGCTGAACGCGATGACCAACGCCGAGAGCGAGACCGGCTCCTACGAGTTCACGACGCTGGACGTCAATCCCGGGATGCTCAACCACCGCGGCGCGAACATCCAGATGCTCGACGTGCCCGGTCTCATCGAGGGGGCGGCGTCGGGCAAAGGCGACGGGAAGCAGGTGCTGGCGGTCGTCCGCAACGCCGACCTGATCGTCTTCATGCTCTCGGTGTTCGAGATCGAGCAGTACGACCGCCTCCAGGAGGAGCTGTACGACATCAACATCCGCGTCGACCAGGAGCCCCCGCGGGTGACGGTGCGTCCGAAGATCAAAGACGGTATCAAGATCACCTCGAGCACCGAGCAGGACTTGGACGAAGAGACGATCTCCGACGTCCTGCGCGACCAGGGCTACGTCAACGCCGACCTGAACCTCCAGGAGAACGTCGACATCGATCGGCTGATCGACGGGCTGATGGACAACCGCGAGTACATCCCCTCGATCACCTGCGTCAACAAGGTCGACCTGATCGAGCCCGACTACAAGCAGCAGGTCGACGAACAGCTCCGCGAGCGCGGGCTCGATCCCGAGGAGGAGGTGACGTTTATCAGCGCCGAGGCCGAGCGGGGACTCGAGGCGCTCAAGGACCGCATCTGGGAGAACCTCGGGCTGATCCGGGTCTACATGGACAAGCCGGGTCGGGGCGTCGACTGGGAGGAGCCCCTCGTAATCGAGGCGGGCTCGACCGTCGGCGAGGCCATCGAGAAACTCGGCGGCGAGATGGAGGAGCGCTTTCGCTTCGCCCGCGTCAGCGGCCCCAGCGCGACCCACGACGAACAGCAGGTCGGCACCGATCACGTCCTCGAGGACGAGGACGTGTTGAAGCTGATTCTCAGACGGTAGGCGTCCGATCGCGAGACCGCTCCCTTTCGGCACGCTACCTGCGGAATGGTCAGGATTATCAGTCGCGACGGTCTTCCCGTACCTATGGTAGAGTCCGGCGCTCTCTCGGCCGTGCCCGCTCTCTCACTCGTGCCGCCGCTGCTCGCGATCGCGCTCGCGATCGTGACTCGCCGACCGATCCTCTCGCTGTTCCTCGGAATCTGGTCGGGCGGCGTCATCGCGACCGAGAGCCTCGGCCTCGGGCGGACCTTCGAGTGGATCGTCGCGGCGATCATCGCCGACGACGGCTTTCACGTCCAGATCCTGCTTTTCACGCTGCTGCTCGGCTCCGGCGTCGCGCTCATCTGGCGTCTCGGCGGGGCGATGGCCGTCCGCAACTGGGCGGTAGACCACCTCGAGACCCAGCGCAACGCCGGCCTGGCGACGTGGATCCTCGGAATGGCGCTGTTTTTCGACGACTACGCCAACACGGCGATCGTCGGCAGCACGATGCGCGAGATCTCCGATCAGCTGCGGATCTCGCGGGAGAAACTCTCCTACATCGTCGACTCGACGGCGGCTCCCGTCGCGACGATCGGCCTCTCGAGCTGGGTCGCGTTCCAGCTGTCGATGATCGAGGACGGGTACGGACAGCTGGCGGAGGGCAACGAGGCCGTCGCGGCGGGCGAGACGCCCGGCGCGTTCGAGACGTTCATCGGATCGATCCCGTTCAACGCCTACTCGCTGCTCGCGATCCTCATGGTCGGCATCATCGTCTACTCCCGACGGGATTACGGCGAGATGCTCGACGCCGAGCACCGGTCGTGGCAGACGGGGAAGGTCAACCGCGAGACCGCGCAACCGCTCCAGCAGGTCGAAGACGACCTCGGCGAACCGATCGACGACCGTCCCATGCTGCGGACGTTCTTCGCGCCCATCGTCGTTCTGATCGCGGTTACGCTCTCGGGGGCGTTCTGGACCGGCTACCAGTCCTGGCTCGACGCCCAGGCCGAAGCTGGCGAGCCGACGGCACTCGAGGCGGCGATCGATGCAGATAGTCTCGTTCAGGTGCTCGTCGACGTCGTCGGCGCCGGCGACTTCGCCGTCGCGCTCATCTGGGGCTCGTTCGCGATGGTGGCGACGGCGACTCTCATCGGTGTGGGGTACGGCCTCTTCGATCTCGGATCGGCCGTCGACACCGTCCTCGACGGGTTCGGGATCATGCTCACCGCCGTGACGGTGCTCGTCCTCGCCTGGACGATCAGTGCGGTCGCCGAGGCGCTCGGAACCGGGGAGTACGTCGCCGGCGTCGCTGAGGGGGTCATCTCGCCCGCCGTGCTCCCCATCGTGGTGCTGTTCGTCGCCGCCTTCGTCGCCTTCACGATGGGCTCGTCGTGGGCGACGATGGGAATCGTGACGCCGACCGCGATGACCGTCGCGTACGAGCTCTCCGGCTCGTTCGACCTGATGCCCGTCGTCGTCGGCGCCGTCTTCTCCGGCGCGATCTTCGGCGACCACACCTCGCCGATCTCGGACACCTCGGTGCTGTCCTCGACGTTTACGGGTGCCGACCTCATCGACCACATCCGAACCCAGTTCTACTACGCCGGAACCGTCATGCTCGTCGTGGTACTGTGTTACGCCCTCTACGGCTTCCTCGGCGTTCCGCCGATCGTCTTCCTCCCGGTCGGGGCCGTCGTGCTCGCCGGGCTCGTCTACGGCTTCTCCGAACTCGACGCCCGCCGGAAGGACATCGATCCGAAACCCTCGAGCGTCGACGCCGAGATCGACCGTCGGGGAGACGCCGAGCCGGCGCGGGAAAACGTCGACTAGCCCGCCGGCTTCACCACGCTTTTTGCTCCCGCGAGCGTAGTCTCGGGTATGGACGGCACGCTCGACCACGTGATGATGCGCGTTTCGGACCTCGAGGAGTCGCTCGACTGGTACCAGACCCACCTCGAGTACGAGGAGAAAGACCGCCACGAGGGCGACGGCTTCACCATCGTCTACCTCGGCCCCGAGGAGCTGGGCGAGGAGGGGGCGATGCTCGAGCTGACCCACAACGAGGGCGAGGACGTCGAGGTCGGCGACGCCTGGGGCCACGTCGCGGTGCGGGTCCCGGAGGGCGAACTCGAGGACTACTACCAGCAGCTGATGGACGAGGGCGTCGAGGACTATCGGGATCCCAAGTCCTGCGGCGGCCGCTACGCCTTCGTCAAGGACCCCGACGGCCACGAGATCGAGATCGTCAAGCGCGACCCCGATCAGGGCGCGCTGTGGTCGCTCGATCACACCATGATCCGCGTCGAGGACGCCGACGAGGCGCTGGGCTTCTGGACCCGCAAGTTCGAGTACGAACACACCGGTCGCTGGGAGTCCGATTCGTTCGCGAACTACTTCGTGAAACCCGAGGGCGCGAGCGACGAGGCGATGGCCGTCGAGCTCACCTACAACTACGACGGCCGCAGCTACGACTTCGGTGACGCCTGGGGCCACCTCTGTGTCCGCATGGACGACCTCGAGGAGGACTGGGACCAGCTCATGACCCGCGAAGCGGAGGACTACCGCGACCCCGAGAGCAACGACAACATGTACGCCTTCACGAAAGACCAGGACGGCCACGAGATCGAGCTGCTCGAGCGCGATCCCGACGCCGAGTCGCTGTTCCCGTTCTAGCGGAGTCGGTCAGCTTCGCGAGGACGTCGTCGCTTCGCCCGCTTTCTCCCGAGGGTCCGTCCCGTTCGGCGACGAGAGCACAACGCCTATGTCCGCCCGCCCCCGCGGGTGAACCGAATGACGAGTCGGGAGCCGTTCGGCCAGGGCGTTCGCCTCCTCGCGATCGTACTTCTCCTCGCGGCTATCGGCGGACTCGTGATCTGGACCGGCGCCAGCCCCGTCGAACCGATGGAACAGGAGCCGCCCAACGACGTCGAGGTCGAACCCGATCGGGCGAGTTACGTCGGCGAGAGCGTGATCCTCGGCGGCGAAGTCGTCGAGACCGATCCCCTCGTCATCGCGACGGAAGCGAGCGGCTACGGTCGGTTTACCGTGTCCGAGGACGGCGATACCGACCGGAACGTCGACGGCGACCTCGAGCCGGGCGACTGGGTGACGACCTACGGGACCCTCGAGGACGAAGAGACCCTCGCCGCGGAGCGGATCACGGTCCAAAACTCCGGCGAGACCCGCTACATGATGCTCGTCTCGCTGGTCGGCGGGCTGTTCGTCGTCGGCCGCGTGCTTCGGGACTGGCGGTTCGATCTCGGACGCCTTGCGTTCGTCCCGCGCGAGCGTGCACGCTCGCGCAGTGACTCCCGTTCCGAGGGCGGTCGTGCGCGGACCGACGACGGCCTCGAGGCGCCCGCGAGGGGTGATCGCCGTGGCTGACGTCCTCACGCACGTGCTGACGGGCTACGTACTGGGAACGGTACTCGCCTTCCGCTACGACTGGATGGGGTCGGCACACGTCACGGTCGTCACCGTCGGCGCGCTCTCGCCCGACTTTGTGAAAGCCGAGATCTTCCTCCCGGACGGGCTGATGCAGTACCTCCTGGGAATCCCCTTCGCCTGGGCTCCCCTGCACACTCTCGGCGGAACAATCGTGGTCGGCCTGCTGACGGTGCTGTTGCTCGCGCCCGAGTACCGCCGGCGGGCGCTGGCGCTCTTTCTCGTCGGCGCCGCCACCCACCACGTCCTCGACATCGCGCTCATCACCCCCTCGGGAGAAGCCTACGCCGTCCTCTGGCCGCTCCTCGAGTACCGCCTGCCGGCGGGCGGACTCTACCTGAGCAGCGATCGCTGGCCCGCGCTCGTCGCCGGCCTCGCGGCCGTGACGGTGTGGGCCCTCGGTCGGTACCGCGATTCTCGAGCCGAGACGCCGTAGGAATCGGTGGCGAGCGCTCCCGAACGCGCCGTGGCTCGTCCTCCGAGCGGACGACACGCGACTCGAGTACGGACCCGTAACTGATCGTCGAGTTTTAACTAAACTATCCGAATTCCAACTTAGATCTACTCTATACTCATAACTCAAAAATACGTACGCTCGCTCGATAGAATCAGTAGATCCGTACTTTCCAGCAGAGAGTTACTGCGTTCGAAAAGCAGGCATAAATCCGTTACAGTCGGCCTATCAGGGCGTGTCACACGTATCGAGACCCGGATATATTGGTCAGAAAGCTTATTACACGCTTCCCGAAAGTGACGATTACCCCTACCCGGGGCGAGTCGGCTGCGAGGCGGCTGTCGGTTGGCTCGCTCTCCGCTCGATCGCGCGCAAACCAACCAACAAGACAACAACAAATGACAAGCGAAACTTCATTCCGCGAAAAGGGACGTGCAGCGTTCCTTGCCGCGCTGGTGGTCATGTCCGTCTTTGCGATGGCAGCGTCCCTCCCGGGCGCTGTCGCCGCGCAGGACGAGACCCTGGACGCGGGCAGCTCGAATATCAACGAAGATGACGTATGGATCGGACAAGAAGTAGAGATCAGCAATCTGAGTTCGCCTGCCGACCTGATGCAGGACAGTGACACGGTTCAGAACCTCCGTGTCAATAATGACAGTGCAACCATCGATACGAGTGAACTCGACGAAGGTCGGTACTACATCCAGCACGGTGAGGGTGAGGAGCCGGCTGAAACTGGCGTCTTCTGGGTCAACGAACACAACGTTAACGTTGACTTCGAGGACAGCACCGTCGAGCAGGGCGACAACGTGACCCTCAACTACGAGGACACCAGCGACGAGCCTCGTAACGACAGCGACGTCGAGGTCCACGTGAGCGCCGAACTCGGAAACGAGACGGTCGGCCAGGAGGACCTCGAGAGCATCCTCCCCGACGGCGAGTCCGTCGAGGGCGAGGATGACACGGTCGCAATCAGCGACCTCAGCGAGGGCGTCGAGGCCGACTTCTCCGAGCAGGACACCGGTAACTACGAGTTCACCGTCGACGTGACCGACACGACGGCCGAGGATACGGCCGAGATCACGGTCGGCGAGGAACCCGAGACCGACGCGCAGTTCGACGAGTCCACCTACGAGGAGAACGTCGGCGACGTCGCCGAGTTCGAGATCGAACACGACGGCACGGACAACCTCACGGTCAACATGACCGACGAGGAGGAGTTCTACACCGCCAGCATCGAGATCACCGGTGTCGAGGGTGAGGACAACGTGACGGTCCAGTACAACACGTACCTGGCCGGTCACGGCAACGGTGACGAGGTCGTCACCGTCCTCAACGACGAAGGTGAGGAGCTGACCGGTGAGAACGTGGAAGTGAACGTCACCGAGGAACTCGAGAACGACGAGAACCAGCTCGGCGATGACGAGCGACTCCTCCCCGGCGACTACGAGCTCGAGGTCTTCCCCGGAACCGCGGACGAAACCGAGGACGAGACCGACGCCGCGGTCCTCCTGCTCGAGGAGCGATCGACCGGCGACATGAACACGTGGGCCCTCGCGGGCGATGACTTCGACGCCGCGGGCGTCGACCTCGAGGACATCGAGGACTCCGCCGTCTCCACCGACTCCGTCGCCGACGAGGACCGCCTCGTCGTCGGCGTCGAGGCGTCCGGCATCTACGGCTACGCTCTCGACGACGACGGTAACTGGGACGGCCACGAGACCCTCGAGCTCGAGTTCGAGGACACCGAGGAGCCGCGCTACGGCGATGCCGACAGCTTCACGCTGGACGACATCAGCAACGACCAGGTCATCGTCGACGAGGACGAGGACCGATTCTTCGTCGTCGTCGACGCCGACGAGGTCGTCGACGAGGACGACGAGGAGATCGACGAGACCTGGAACGTCACGTTCTCCGTCAGCGAGGACAACGACTACGTCGACGACGAGGAAACCGTCGAGACGCAGTTCAACGTCGAGGAAGCCTTCGTCGAACTCGTCGGCGACCAGGACGAGGACGACCGCTTCCAGATCGACAACAGCAACGAGTCCGAGCTGACCGCCGAGACGAACCTCGCGCCCGGCACGGACGGCGACTTCCGCCTCCGCACGACCTCCGAGGTCTACACCTCCGACGCCGAGGTCGACGGCGACGGCGTGCTGACGACCACCTTCAACCTCAGCGGCCACGAGGCAGGCGACGAGATCCAGACCCTCCGCGTGACCGCTGGCGACGAGCCCGAGCACGAGGCCGAGGGCGTCTTCGTCTCCGCCGACGGTGACGACCAGCCCGACAAGAAGGACGGCTTCAAGCTCGACGCCTCCGCCCCGTCCGAGGTCAACCTTGACGACAACGCCACGCTCGACGTGACCGTCGTCAACAACAACGACGAGGCCGGCAACGCGACGCTCGAGGTCACCGTCGGTGACGAAGAGTACACCGAGGAGCTCGAGCTCGACACCGGTGACTCCGTGACCGAGTCCTTCGACTTCGACACCAGCGAGGAAGGCGACATCGACTGGTCCGTCGAAACCCCTGACGACAGCGACTCCGGTACGCTGACCGTCAGCGACAAGGTCAAGGAGAACGGTGAGGCCAACGGCGCTAACGGCGACAACGGTGCCAACGGTGGCAACGGCGACAACGGCGACAACGGTGACGACGCCAACGGTGCCGACGACGGCGAGGACGACGAGACCGTGCCCGGCTTCGGTGTCGCCGTCGCGATCGTCGCGCTGCTCGGCGCCGCCATGCTCGCGACCCGCCGCCAGAACTAACACCGACTAACTACCGGACTCCGTCCGGCCCTTGCGATTCGCGACACTTCGCCTTTTTTGAACCGTCACGTCCCGAAGTGGCGACGCTTCGCAGTAGTTGCCGATTCTGCTCACTTACGCGCAGTAGAGTGTGACTCCAACTCGTCGGGCGAAGAAGACGGACGTATCGGCTCGATCTAGTCCTGTGGCCGAAAATAGCGTGCTGCTACTTCTGGACACGGGATCACCACGACCTCCCCAGCCGATTCGCTCAGTCGCGTCGCTCCCTCGCTCATCCCTCACACGGCATCGACGATCGGTTCTCGCTATCGCTCGAACCGATCGCCAGCGCGCGCCACCGCAGCGTGGCTCGAGTAGTCCCGGATCGATCCTGGCTCCTACTCGTGCGATCAGTTATCGAACGCGGACCGAGCGACGAACGCGATGCAATTCGAACGTCCTCTCGCTGAGACAACAACGGTTCCTCGAGCCGACCAGTACGCTCAAGCCGTCCTCGGACCCACGTCCGATGATGACCGAAACGGGCGGGACAACGGATCGGGATCGGACCTCGAAGACGCTCGCCGTCGGCCTCGCGAACGGGGTCGTCATCGGGGCGCCGTTAGCGGACCGCGTGGAAAACAGTTCCTGACTCGAGTGTGCTCGCCTCGTACCGGCTGCTGTCACTCAGTTCCGGCGTACCCCGACCTGCGGCGTGCCGGGAACGGTTCCAGCAGACCGCCTCAGTCGTCGGCCGCGGCGGCCTCGGTCTCGGCGCTGGACTCGGCGCGCTCGAGATCCTCGAGGTACTCGTCGACGTCGAGTGCGGCCTTCGAGCCCATCCCCGCGGCGGTCACCGCCTGCTGGTAGTGGTAGTCGACGACGTCGCCGGCGCCGAAGATCCCGGGGACGTCGGTCTCGGTCTGGCCGCCGCCGGAGCCGCCCTGGGTGCGGAGGTAGCCCTCGTCGTCCATCGTAACGCCCGTCCCCTCGAGGTAGTCGGTGTTCGGCGTGTGGCCGATGGCGTAGAAGACCGCGCCGACGTCGAACTCGAACTCGTTCGTTTCGAGGTCGTCGAGGCGGTCGGTCGGATGGCCCTGCTCGTTCTCGACGAGAGTAACGTGATCGACGCCGTCCTCCTGGGAGCCGTGGATCTCGGTCAGCTCCGTGTTCTTCATGATTTCGATCTCGCCGTCCTCGACCTTCTCGTGGACGCGGTCGACCCAGTACTGTTCGGCGCGGAACTCCTCGCGGCGGTGGGCGATGTAGACCGTGTCGGCGAACTTCGTGAGGAAGGTCGCCTCCTCCATGGCGGCGTCGCCCCCGCCGACGACGAGCATGTCCTCGTCCCGGAAGAACGCGCCGTCGCAGGTCGCACACGTCGAGAGCCCGTAGCCCATCAGTTCGTCCTCGCCCGGGACTCCCAGCGTGCGAGCCGAGGCGCCGGAGGCGGCGATGACGGCGTCGGCGGTGTAGACGTCGCCGTTCGTCAGCTCGATGCGGAACGGACGCTGGTCCGCATCGACGGACTCGATGACGCCGTTCTCGAGTTCGGCGCCGAACTGTTTGGCCTGCTCTTTCATGTTGTTCACCAGGTCGGGGCCGCTGATCCCCTCCGGGAAACCCGGGTAGTTGGCGACGTCGGTGGTGAGCGTGAGCTGACCGCCGGGCTCGTCTCCCTCGATGACCAGCGGCTGGTTGTCGCCCCGTCCCGCGTAGATGGCGGCGGTGAGGCCGGCGATACCGGTGCCCGCGATGATCAGTTTACGGTGTTCGACCTCCGATCCCCCGTCGGTGACGAGTCCGAGCTTCTCGTCGAGCTCGCCGGTTTCCTCGAGCGCGGCCGTCTGGTCCCAGCCGCCGATCAGCTCGTCGTCGATGAACACTTCGGGCGCGGTCTTGCGGCCCTCGGCGCGCTCGACCATCTCCTCGAACAGGTCGTCGTCACCAGTGACGTTGTAGGTCTCGTACTCGATACCCTTGGCATCGAAGAGGTCCTTGGCCTTCTCGCAGTAGGGACACTGCGTCTTGGTGTAGATCTCGACGCGTGGCTGCTCGCTCATACTCCGATGTTAGGAAACTGGACCTAAACCCCTTGCGTTCTCAGCACCGATCGCCGCGTACGGTCCGTCTACCCCGCGGACGTCGCCCCTTCGACGAACTCGAGGACGACGGAGACGTCGCGGTCCGTCCGCTCCTCGAGGGCGCGTTCGATCACCGTCGCGAGGGTGGGGTACGCCGTATCCGCGGGTCGACGGATCGAGATCGTCACCTCCGTCTCGTCGCTGATCGTGCCCCCGTCGTGGAACTCCGTCTGCAGTTCGACCAGCTCGAGCTCGTCGTACTCGTCGTCGTCGAGCACGGTCCTGACCTCCTCGTTGACCTCGTTCTCGAAGGTGACGTGCTGACCGAGGACGATCCCGGCGCCGGACAGAACGACCGCGCTGATCGCGATCACGACGGCGATCGTCTCGAGGTTGTCCCGGGAGATGTTCGGACGGACGGCTCCGGCGGCCCACCCCTCGGGACGGTACCCGAGGTACCAGAGGACGGCGAGTCCGGCGAGCAGGATCGACGTGACGTTGACCGCGACCAGGACGAACGCGCCGAGTGCGACGCCGACGTTTCCCCAGGCGACGCCGATCCCGACCGCAGCCGCCGCCGGGATGAGCGCGGCGGCGATCATCACGCCGACGAGCGAGACGGGGATCGCGGTCGCCAGCCCGAACGCGCCCGCGGCGCCGGCGCAGACGCCGACGATGATCGCGAGCAGGCCGGGCGAGATTCGGTTTTGCACCTGTTCGATGGCCGTGATGTCGATGGCGACCGGGACGACCCCGCCCGACCGAATCAGCCAGGCGAACCCGAACGCGCCGACCATCGCGACGACGAGCCCGACTACCATCGAGAACACGCCGTCGAGAAACATCCGGCGGTCGTCGAGGACGAGCCCGACGGTTCCGGTCATCGCCGCGCTGATCTGGGGCGCGATCACCATCGAGCCGACGACGATCGCAGGGGAGTCGAGTAACAGTCCGGCCGTCGCCACGATCGCGCTCAGCAGGGTCATCGCGTAGTAGGTGACCCGCCCAGGCGTCATGTTCAGGGCCTTCGTCCGGATCTCCTCCCGGGTGATGCTGTCGTCTTCCTCCTGCCCGTTGACGAACCGCTCTTCGAGTTCGTCGATCCGTGGCGTGCGAGCGGTCTCGATGGACGAGACGATGATGAACTCCTCCTCGATACCGACCTCCCGAAGCGAGGTGAGCACGTGATCGACCGCCTGGGTCGGAACCGGGAGCGTAACGAGTTCAGCGTCGACCTCGTCGCTGCACTCGCTCGTTCGGACGTAGTCGAGTCCCTCGTCGTCGAGAACCCGAAGCGTCTCGCTCCGTCTCTCCTCGGGAACGAGCACCTGGAGCAGTCGCATTCGAGCGCCCTTTCGAGTCCGTCGCTAAATGCGTGGTGATTCCGCCGGCGACCGTCGCGCTTCGACGACGGATTTACGGTCTCGAGCGACGAGAACCGGGTATGGCCGCGGACCTCGAGGAGAAGACGGATCGGTACGACGAGTTGCTCGCGGAGGCGCTCGAGGCGGCGACGATCGCTCCGCCGGCCGGGACGCCGATGGCCGACGCCGCCGAGGACTGTTACGAAATGGCGGCCTCGTACCTCGAGGACGGGCGCCACTTCCGGGAACGAAACGACCCGGTCAACGCGCTCGCGTCGTTTTCGTACGGTCACGCCTGGCTGGACGCGGGGGCCCGGATCGGGCTCTTCGAGGTTCCGACCGACGGACACCTGTTCACCGTCGAGTAGTCCGAGTCTCCGACGATTAATCACTATGTACCCGAAACATATATAACAGAAAGCCCGGTTAGTTTATAACGTAGGCGAAAGCTTTATATGGGTTACGGTCTTACGATATGTTAGCTGAGGCGACCGGGTTTCTTCTGGTTCCCCCACCCGGTAGCCCCGAGTAACCATCCCAACGATGACAGAGAACATTCGAACCTACACCCGAGAGGACGAAGCAACGACCGAGGAGGAAACCCGGACCGAACAGGGCGAAAAGGAACGGTGTCCGGAGTGTGGCGGCCGGTTGATCTCGGACGCCGAGCACGCCGAGACGGTGTGTCAGGACTGCGGGCTCGTCGTCGAGGAAGACGAGATCGACCGCGGTCCCGAGTGGCGCGCGTTCGACGCCGCCGAGAAAGACGAGAAGTCCCGCGTCGGCGCGCCGACGACGAACATGATGCACGACCAGGGGCTGTCGACGAACATCGGCTGGCAGGACAAGGACGCCTACGGGCGA
Organism: Natronococcus sp. JC468; assembly: GCF_012163165.1. Classification (NCBI taxonomy): domain Archaea; kingdom Methanobacteriati; phylum Methanobacteriota; class Halobacteria; order Halobacteriales; family Natrialbaceae; genus Natronococcus; species Natronococcus sp. JC468. The sequence continues at coordinate 57,448 of NZ_JAAVUO010000017.1, read as the reverse complement.
TCGCTCTCGAGCCGTCAGCGCCAGAAGATGCAGCGTCTGCGGACCTGGAACGAGCGCTTCCGGACCCGCGACAGCAAGGAGCGCAACCTCAAGCAGGCCCTCGGCGAGATCGACCGCATGGCCAGCGCGCTTGGGCTCCCGGAGAACGTCCGCGAGACTGCCAGCGTGATCTACCGGCGCGCCCTCGAGGAGGACCTGCTGCCGGGACGGTCGATCGAGGGCGTCGCCACGTCCTCGCTGTACGCGGCGGCCCGCCAGGCCGGCACCCCCCGCAGCTTAGACGAGATCTCCGCCGTCAGCCGCGTCGACAAGATGGAGCTGACCCGCACGTACCGGTACATCATCCGGGAACTCGGTCTCGAGGTCCAGCCCGCCGACCCCGAGAGCTACGTGCCGCGGTTCGTCAGCGACCTCGAGCTCTCCGACGAGACCGAACGGATGGCCCGCGACCTGCTCGATTCGGCCCGCGAGGAGGGCGTCCACTCGGGGAAGTCACCGGTCGGGCTCGCGGCCGCCGCGGTCTACGCCGCGGCCCTGCTCACCAACGAGAAGGTCACCCAGAACGACGTCAGCGAGGTCGCCAGCATCTCCGAAGTCACCATTCGGAACCGGTACAAGGAGCTGCTCGAGGCCTCGGATTCGGCGGCGCCCGCGTAACGCGGTCGTTGGGAGCGGTTTCTCTCGGTGTTTCTCTCGTTTCGATCCTGTCGCCGAGCCGTCGGCATCGCTCGGACGGTCGGTTCCGACCCGGAATAGGACTGCGACAAAGCTTTTCACCTCGAGTGTGGAACAGTGTGGCATGGACGAAACGACCGTTCAGTTGTTGTGTCCCGAATGTGCCAAGGACTGGCAGGTTTCTCCCGGCGAACTCCCGACCCCCGCGGAGATGTTCCACTGTCCGAACTGTCACGCATCCCGACGAACCGCCGAGTTCACGCGGACCGACCGCGACCTCCAGACGCTGAAACAACTCGGCTAGCCGGCAACGCCGATCCTATCGTCCTGTTCTTTCTCGAGCAGATATAATTGTAACATTGAAATTTTAGTAATCAGTACGATATATGAATAACGGTGAACAGAAACGCCCGCTTACCCGGCTAATCGATCGTTGTAACCGACCCCTTCGCGGGGTTTCGTCCGCGTAATATCGTCGTTGTTTTCGGTTTCGAACGTGACAAGCGTCGAATTCGATCCGGTGTCTGTGCTAACGCGACTCAAGATAATAATATAACCCTGCAGCGGATAGGAATGCATGGTTATGAAGAAACAGGAGCTCATTCACCTTCACGGCCTTCTTGCGGAGGTATCGAACCAGTGCGCGGAGTGGGAGAACTGTCAGATCGACCTCGAGGAGTATGAGTCTCGCGGCATTCGGCCGACATCGATTCATAAATCAAAAACCGACCACAAGGCCGCCGTATTCGCCCTCGCCGGCGGGATCACGACGAACATGCGCGAGGACGAACAGGAAGCCGTCGCCGCTACCGCAGACTAGTTGTCAGGACGTCTCCTTCGATCGCTACCCCCTACTGGCGAGACCGTCCCTCGTCGCTTCGATCGGTCAAAACGGGATAAACTGAGCGGAAGTCGGGCGATCGGCGCGAACGATCGAAAACTGATCGGCGTCGTCCGGAAGCGTTACTCGACTAGGTCCTCGAACTCGGGGAGAATCTCGTCGTCTTCGGAGTCGGTCTCGGAATCCGATTCGGATCCGTCGTCCTCGCTTTCGGACGTCCGTTCGTCTTCGCTCTCTTCGTCTTCTTCGATCAGCTCGACTTCGATCACCTCGAGCGGGATGTTCTCGAGGCGCTGACCGATCTCCTTGCGGGCGATTCGAGAGGCGTGTTCCTCGCGCTCGACGTTGAACACGGTCATCTCGAGTTCGAGCGCGACGAGGGCCTCGTCGGCGGCGATGAACGCCGGCGGTAGCTCCTCTCCCTCCGGGGAGGTTCGCTCGCCCATGTTGATCTCGACGTAGTTCAGGTCAGGGTTCAACATCTCGCCGGTCTTCGAGATGGCGATACGGATCGCCTCGTCTTCCGTCTCGACGTCGAACACCGGAACGGCAGCCTCGACGACAACCCTGCAGTCCATACGAAAACGTACCGTCGCCTACAGTATCAAGGTTCGCCCCGAGCTCCGTCCCGGCGCGTGGGTCCCGTCGTGGCGGGTCCGAAAGCCCCAAGCCCGCGCTCCCGAAGGGTGGGACAGATGTACTCCGGCGAAGTCGATCTCGAGGCGCTGTCCGGCGGACTCGACCTGTACCGCACCCTCGAGAGCGGACAGACCTACCTCTGGCGGCGAACGGACGGGGCGATGTACGGCGGCGCGCCGGCTCCCGACGAGTGGTACTACACCGTCGTCGACGGTGCCGTCGTTCGCGTCCGAAGCCGGAACGGCGTCCTCGAGTGGGAGTCGTCGACCGAGGCCGGCCCGCTCGTGCGCCGGCTGCTCCGTCTCGAGGACGACCTCGAGGCGATCGTCGCGGCCGCACCCGACGATCCGCTGTTAGACGAGGCCTACGCGACCCACCGCGGGATGCGGCTGGTCGACGACCCGCCGTTCGGAACGCTGATCTCGTTCATCTGCTCGGCCCAGATGCGGGTCGATCGCATCCACGGGATGGTCTCGGCGCTGGCCCGCCAGTACGGCGAGCCCGTCGCGTTCGACGGCGCAACGTACCGCGCGTTTCCGACGCCGGAGCGGCTCGCGGCGGCCACCGAGGACGAACTGCGCGAACTGGGGCTGGGGTACCGCGCCCCCTACGTCGTTCGCACCGCGGAGATGGTCGCCGACGGCGAGGCCCACCCCGCCGAGGCTCGCGAGCTCGAGTACGAAGACGCCCGAGAGTTCCTGAAGCGGTTCGTCGGCGTCGGCGACAAGGTCGCCGACTGCGTGTTGCTGTTCTCGCTGGGATTCGATCAGGCCGTTCCGCTCGATACGTGGCTCAAGACGGCGATCGAGGAACACTACCCCGACTGCGACCGGGGGTCGTACGCGGCGACCTCGCGGGCGCTTCGCGAGCGCTTCGGCGGCGAGTACGCGGGCTACGCCCAGACGTACGTCTTCCACCACCTGCGGACGCAGGACTGATTCGAGTTATCCGTTCACAACGGTTCATTACTCGTTTTCTCTCTCCTCACTCGTAATCTTCTCGCCCGGTAATCGCCCAGTACGCCTGTGAAACGATCGTGATCGCGAAGACGACGGACAGTCCCGCGGCGACGTACAGCGCGATCGTCTCCCCCAGCAGGTACCACGTCAGCGCCCAGGCCGCGAGGACGAACAGGATCGCCCCGACCAGCAGCTCGAGCAGCTCCCGAACGGTCGCACGGCTCGTCGAGACGTCGAGATACTCCTCCTCGAAGCGTTCGATAGGACCCATCTGTCGGTGGGTTGTCGCTCGGGGATGCTTTCAGTGTCGCTTCGTCCCGCGAGCGGACGGCTGGATTTTTCCCGGTCGCCGACGATCCTCCGGATATGACGGACCGAACGCGCGCACACGTCTACGTCTCCGGTACGGTACAGGGCGTCTACTACCGCGCGACCACCCGGGACACGGCCCGCGAGGAGGGCGTCGACGGCTGGGTCAAGAACCTCGAGGACGGGCGGGTCGAGGCGGCGTTCGAGGGCCCCGAGGACGCGGTCGAGTCGATGGTCGAGTTCTGCCACGAGGGCAGCCCCGCGGCCGACGTCGAGGATGTCGCCGTCGAGTACGAGCCGCCCCAGGGCGAAGACGGGTTCGAGATCCGGTACTAGTCAGTCCTCGGCGCGGACGTCCGGGGAGTCGCGGTACTCCTCGAGCCACGGCGGCTCCTCGGTGTGAGCCCAGGTGGCCCACTCGGCCTTCTCGCCGGCGTAGTACGCCCGGTAAGCGCCGACGGGGTCGCCGGGCCGTCTGTACTCCTCGGGCATCGCCTGCGGGCGCGGCGTCGGCTCGTCGGACGGAAAGTCGATCCCGTCGGGGTCGATCCGTTCGATAACCGTCCAGCTGGCGTGGTCGTCGTCCTTCTCGTAGCGCTCGACGAACTCGGCGTTGAGCGCCGCGGCGTGTTCGCGCAGCCGCAGCCAGTTCGCCCGGGACTCGGTCGCCCACACCGTGACGGGGTGGCCGGCGTGGGTCGGGGCGTAGAGAAACTCCCGCTCGTAGCTGTTCTCGCGGGCCGCGGTACACAGCACCTGCGCGGCCTCGAGCAGCAGCTTGTTGACGTGCTCGTCGCAGTGGTAGCGGGCGGCGAGCCGGGGGTCCTCGTCGAGCCAGAAGACGTTCACGGCCGAGGTTGGGACGCGACCCGATTGAGCGTTTCGTCCGCAATCTTCAACGGCGCCCCCCTCGAATCCGGGGTCATGATCACGGGCGAACGGATGGCCGCCGTCGACGAGAACGCCGCAGCGCTCGGCGTCTCGCAGAAACAGCTGATGGAATCCAGCGGGAACGCGGTCGCGCGAGCGGTCCGCGAGGTCGCCGAGCCGGGCTCGAGCGTCGCCGTCGTCGCCGGGCGCGGAAACAACGGCGGGGACGCGTTCGTCGCGGCCCGCTTTCTCGAGCGTGGGTACGACGTCACCACGCTCCTGCTCGGACGCGCCGAGCGCATCGGCACCGAGATCGCCCGCGAGAACTGGGACGCCCTGCAGAACGCGGGCTACGAGACCCGGGAGATCGCGGACTCGAGCGAGTTCGAGCTCCCCGACTGCGACGTCGTCGTGGACGCGATGCTCGGCACCGGGATAAGCGGCGAGCTCCGCGAGCCCGCCGCGACCGCGGCCGAGGCGATCAACGCGGCCGACGCGACCGTCGTGGCCGTCGACGTCCCCTCCGGGTTCGATGCGAACGGGGGCGCGGTCGCCGACAACGCTGTCGAGGCGGATCGGGTCGTCACCTTCCACGACGCGAAACCCGGCCTCGCCGAACTCGACTGTGAGCTCGCGGTCGCCGATATCGGCATCCCCGCCGCGGCCGAGCGCGACGTCGGTCCCGGCGATATTTCGCTTGCACGACCCGACGGGCGCGAGGGACGACCCTACGTCATCGGGGGCGGTCCCTACACGGGCGCGCCGGCGCTTGCCGCCCAGGCCGCGCTGCGGGCCGGCGCGGAACTCTCCTTCGTCGCCGCGCCCGAATCGGTCGCCGGCGAGATCCAGAGCTACGCCGAGGACCTCATCGTCCAGCCCTACGAGAGCGAGATCCTCACGCCCGACGTGGCCGAGGACCTCCTCGAGACCGCCGCGGAGTACGACAACGTCGTCGTCATCGGTCCCGGACTGGGCACCGACGAGGGGACCCTCGAGGCCGCGCGGCGGTTCCTCTCGGGGTACGACGGCCGGGCGGTCGTCGACGCCGACGCCCTCGAGGTCGTCCCGGAGATCGAGACCGACGCGACGCTGGTCTGTACGCCGAACCGCGGCGAACTCGCCCGCATGGGCGGGCCCGACACCGACGACCTCGCCGCCGTCGCCGACGAGATCGAGGACTTCGCCGCGGAACTGGGCCACCTCGTGCTCGCGAAGGGCGAAAACGACGTGATCACCGACGGCGAGCGAACGCGGATCAGTCGCTCGGGGACGGTCGGGATGAAAGTCGGTGGAACCGGTGACACGCTCGCGGGAATCGTCGCCGCGCTGCTCGAGGGCGCCAAACCGATGGACGCCGCCGCGGCGGGCGCCCACGTCAACGGGCTCGCGGGCGAACGCCTCGCCGAGCGCCACGAGCACGGCTTCCTGGCGTCGGAACTGCTCGAGGAGCTTCCCCCGACGCTGTGGGGTGGTGACGATGAGTGACGATCCGTCCCCCGCGGAGGGATCGAACCCGGATCCGCGAAGCGGCGACGATTCGGGCGCCGAGGAACTCACGCACACCACCGAGGAGGGCGAGGTGCAGATGGTCGACGTCGGCGACAAACCCGACAGCGAGCGCCGGGCGGTCGCGGTCGGCGAGATCCGCCTGCAGCCCTCGACCGTGGAGGCGATCCGCGAGGACGAGATCGGCAAGGGCGACGTCCTCGCGACGGCCCGCATCGGCGCCGTCCAGGCGGTCAAACACACCTGGGAGACGATCCCGATGTGCCACCAGATCCCGATCACGAACGTCGACACCGACTTCGAACTGCGCGAGGATCGGGTCGAACTCGAGGTGAGCGTCGAGACCACCGGAAAGACGGGCTGCGAGATGGAGGCCCTCGAGGGCGTCACGACCGGCCTGAACGTCGTCTGGGACATGGTCAAGGCCGTCGAGAAGGACGCCGAGGGACAGTATCCCGACACCGGGATCGAAAACGTCCGAGTGCTCGCGAAGGAGAAACGAACTCGCTGAGTGCCCCGCGGGCGTCGCGGCGCCTAGACGTCCAGCGCGGCGGCGACGTCGAGGAGCCCGTGGCCCTGTTCGGTCTCCTCGAGGCCGATGTCCGCCGCCGTCTCCTGGAGCCTGGCTCGAGCCTCCTCGTTGGTGTAGCCGTTGGCCATGAGCTGTCCCGCCGCACCGGCGACGTGCGGACAGGCCATCGACGTTCCGGAGAGGGTGTCGTAGCCGCCGGCGACCGTCGAGTAGATTCCCTCTCCCGGTGCGGCGATGTCGATCTCGGGGCCTGTCGACGAGAACGCCGCGATCTCGTCGGATTCGGTCGTCGCGCTGACCGCGATCACGTTCGGTTCCGCGGCCGGATAGCTCACGCAGTCGGTGCACTCGCCGTCGTTGCCCGCGGCTGCGACGACGAGGACGCCGTTGTCGTGGGCGTACGCGCAGGCGTCGGAGACGAGATCGGACTGGGCCCCGCCCAGACTCAGGCTCGCGACGTCCCAGCCCTGCTCGGCCGTGTGCTCGATTCCGGCGGCGATGTCCGAGTTCGTGCCGCTGCCGAGACAGTCGAGGACCTTGACTGGATGGAGGGTCGATCGGGTCGCGACGCCGACGACGCCGGTGCCGTCGTCCGGCGCGACGGCCGTTCCGGCGCAGTGCGTGCCGTGGTCGTTGTCGTCGTCCCACGACCGGTTACAGTCGTTTCCGTTACCGCCGAACAGGCAGGCGAACCCGCCGCAGTCGGTGAACGCTGCTCCCTCGCCGAGTACGTCCTGCAGCGCCTCGTGGGTCGAATCGATACCCGTGTCGATGATCGCGACGTCCGCTCCCGATCCGCCCTCGCCGGCGTCGTGTGCTACCGGCGCGTCGACGCGGTCGACGCCCCAGGGCGTAGTTTGCTCGAACGCGTGCATCTCGCCGTTTCGCTCGACGTATCGGACGTTCGGGTTCCGCCGGAGGCCGTTCAGGGCCCGTTCCGGGACGGTGATCGTCATCGCGTCGAACGCGAACTCCCGCCGGACGTCGGTCGCCGCCTCCGCCGCGGCGTTGCGACCGCGGTCGTTCTCGAACCCGACGTTGACCTCGCGCCTCTCGCCGGAATCGGCCGTCGCGACGCCCGCGAGTCCGACGCCGGCGACGGCGCCGGAAGTCGCCCGAAGGATCGATCGACGGCTCGTTCTCGAGTAATCGGCTTCGTTATTTTGCACCATTCAAATATCATTATACTATAATATACTATAATATTTTTCATAATAAAATAAATAACTTGAAACTCAAAGGCATCGAACAGAGCCCGAAATTTTCGAGCCGAACTGATCTGTAAACCGCGAACCGCCGCGTTCGTCCGCGATCCGGTTCGGGAAGTCGACGCCAGGTCGCTCGAAGCGCGTTCTCCCCGCCGGCGGCCGGGAGGAGGTGCCGCTGTCGGCTCCCGCCGAGCCGCGGAGTCGGATCGGAAAAACGGGACGCTACGGCGGGTTCAGAGGTCCATTCCGCCGTTGACGTCGATCACCTCGCCCGTAATGTACGACGACTCCCTGCTCGCGAGGAAGCGAACGACGGCGGCGATGTCCTCGACCTCCGCCAGGCGTTCGAGGGGGATCCCCGAGATGATCCGCTCGAGAACGTGGTCCGGAACGCTCTCGACCATGTCGGTCCGGGTAAAGCCGGGCGCGACGCAGTTGGCCGTCGAACCGCCCTGGGCGAACTCGAGGGCGATCGTCCGGGTAAAGCCGAACATGCCGCTTTTCGCGGTCGCGTAGTTGGCCTGGCCGAAGTTGCCCTGTTTGCCGACGACGCTCGAGATGTTGATCAGTCGCCCCTCGTCGGCGTTCCAGATGTCGTCGTAGAACGTCTGGGTGCAGTTGAACATCCCGCCGAGGTTGACGTCCATCACCCGATCCCACTCCGCGCGGGACATCTCGGTGAACTGTTTGTCGGCGGTGATGCCGGCGTTGTTCACGAGGACGTCGGCCGGGCCGAACGCCTCGTGGCAAACGTCGCGCATGTGCTCGACGTCCTCGGGGACCGAGACGTCGGCCTGGGCCGCGACGGCTCGCCCGCCCGCGTCCTCGATCGCGTCGATGGCCTCGTGTGCGGCCCCCTCCGACGACCGGTAGTTGATGACGACGTTCGCCCCCTCCTCGCCGAGGTGTTCCGCGATCCCGCGCCCGATCCCTCGCGCCGAGCCCGTAATGACACAGGTACGTCCCTCCATGGACATCGTTAGTACACACTGTGCTACCGATGGTTATATAATGACATGCTTGTTTCAAAATTTCCACCTCGGATAAAAGTGGGGACGTCGAATCCCGGGGACTCGACGCGAATCCGCGAGCGCCGACGGGCGTTACCGCTGGGCGGCCTGGTCGATCCAGTCCTCGAGGCGGGCGACGGCGATGTCGGTCTCGTCGGCGAGCTCGTCGGGGTCGGCGTCGGCGAGTTCCTCGAAGGAGGTGATGCCGACCGCAGCGAGGTCGTTCGCGTAGGACTGGCCGACGCCGTCGAGTTCGGTCAGGTCGTCGACCTCCGTCTCCTCGAGGGCTTCCTCCGAGAACTCGTCGAGGCCGGTCTCGTCGCCTTCGACGTCCTCGGCCAGCCCCGCATCGGGCTCGTCGGGTTCGGGCGTCTCCGGCTCGGCCTCGGTCTCGACCGTCGAGCGGGCCTCGAACCAGTCGCAGACGTCGGGCCAGAGCTCGGCGTGGCTCCGGGAAGAGACCGACATTCCGATGTGGCCGGTCGCGAACTCCATGACCTCGGTGTCGTCGGAGCCGACGGCCTCGTTGAACGGTTTCGAGGCTCCCGGCGGGATGAGGTGGTCGTACTCTGCGACGATCTGGAGGACGGGCATGTCGATGTCCGAGACGTCGATTTCCTCCCCGCCCAGCTCGAGTTCGTTCGCGACGAGCTTGTTCTCCTGGTAGATGTCGCGGATGAACTCCTCGTAGGCCTTCCCCGCGACGTCGATCCCCTCGTCGAGCCAGCGCTCCATCCGGCCGAAGTTCTCGACGAAGTCCTCGTCCTCCATGTTGTCGTAGAAGCGGACGTACTTCGTCACGTTGTTGGCGACGGGATCCATCAGCGCGAAGCCGACGTCTAAGAACTCCGCGGGGACGTTGTCGAAGGTCTCGGTAACTTTCTCGGGGTCGTAGTAGTCCTCGGCGCCCCACAGCTCGAGGACGCCGCCGTCGCCCGCAAAGCAGAGGCCGGCGGCCATCAGGGCGAGGTTCTCGACCTTCTCGGGGTGCTGGGCGGCGTACATCGCCGACATCGTCCCGCCCATACAGTAGCCGAGCACGTTGATCGCGTCCTGGCCCGAGCGCTCGCGGACGACGTCGACGCAGTTGTCGATATAGCGGTTGACGTAGTCGTCGAGCCCGAGCTGGCGGTCGAGCTTCGAGGGCTCGCCCCAGTCGATCAGGTAGACGTCGAAGCCGGCCTCGAGCAGCGTCTGGACGACCGAGCGATCCGGCTGCAGGTCGAGGATGTAGGGCTTGTTGATCAGCGCGTAGACGATGAGGATCGGGATGTCGTGTTGCTCCTCGGTCTTCGGTTCGTAGTGGAGCAACTCGAGCTTGTTCTCCTCGTAGACGACCTCGCTGGGGGTCTGGCCGACCTCGATGTTCTCGACGGTCTCGGTTCGGTCGGGCGCGACCTGCGTTTTCTCGGCGAGGTCGGCGGCGCCCTCCCAGGCCTGGCGTTGCATCTCCAGGGCGGTCGCGTACGGGTTCTTCATTGCTCCTCGAGGTGCTCGAGAACGCGGTCGAGTTTCTCCTCGACGGCGTGCTGGCGGCGCTCGAGCTCCACCAGGCGGTCGCCGACCTCGACGACGTCGCTCTCGGTCGGGAAGCCAAGCGAGTGCAGCGTCTCCTCGGCGACCTCGTCGGCCTCCTGCTGGAGCTCGAGGACGTCGCCGACGGTCTCGCCGGTCATCTTCGCGAAGGCGGTCGTCGACATGACCTCCTTGAACGCCTCGTTCGCGGTGTTGAGCCAGACGTCGCGGAACTCATCGAGCTCGACGTCCTCGCCCTCGAGCTGGTCGTTCATCCGTTCGACCATCTGCTGGGAGGCGTTCATCCAGGCCTCGTAGGCGCGGGCGTAGCCCTCCACGCCCTCGGAGAGCTCGGCGTCGTCGCTCATCTCGCCGACCGTCTCGGCCCAGCTCTCGACGAATCGAGCCTGGGCCTCGACGTTGTTCTCGAAGGCCTCGAGGAACTGCTCATTCCACTGTTCGGCGAACGCGTTCCAGTTCTGTGACTGCGGCGGTGTGTCTGTCATTGTGTGGGAAGAGGGGGCGTGTGATCAAAAGGCTGTGGTCGTTACGCCGAGACGTCGAACTCCTCGGCGACGGCGTCGACGTTCTCGGTCATCGCCGACGCGTTCTCCTCGGCCTGCTGGTGGGCCTCGAGGACGGCCTCGAAGCTGGTGTCGACGACCTCGGCGTAGCTGGCGGCGAACTCGTCGTAGGCGGCCTCGGACTCCTGGAGGGCCTCGGCGACGGCCGACAGCGACTCCTGCTGGGCGTCGGTCATCGCGTCGACGTTCTCCTCGAACTGCGCGCGGAACTCCTCGAGGTCGGGGCCGTCCTCGGGCAGCGACGCCTCGACAGCGTCGAAGTAGGCCGCGACGGCGCCCTTGGTGAACTCGGCGTTGGTCTCGACGGCCGAGCTCGAGGACTCGACGGCGTCGACGACGGCGCCGAAGGAGGTTTTCTGGGCCTCGAGGGCGTCGTGGGTGAGCTGCTGGCTCTGTTCGATGGCGGTGCGCTGTGCGGTAAACATGGCGGTGAGTGGGTTCTGTGTCATTGGTCTTCCTCGCGGTTTCGCTTGACGGGAACGACGATCGTCTGGACGATATCGCCCTCCTCGATGTCGAGGGCTTCCCGTTCGGGTTCGGGAATGCTGATCCGACCGCCGCTCTGGACCCGCGCCTTGAACGTCGCCGTCCCCATGTTCATCGGCCCGAAGCTCGAGGCGCTCTCGAGGGGGTTCGCGGAGCCGGCTTCCAACAGCTGCTTCAGCATCTCCTGCTGGGATTCGGCGACCTGTTCGCCGGCGCTTTGCATCTGCTCGGCGAACATCGACGGCGGAAACCAGGGCGATCGGTCGGAGTCGTCCGTCATCACTGGTGTCAACGCGCTCCGGCCTCATAAGCGTTTCCGCTCTGTACCATCGAATGCCATTGAGTGGTTTCAGCTGCATATTAGGGGTTATCGTCGCCCCGTCGTGTGATTTTCCGATCGAGCCCGCGCCGCGGTCGTTCGAAAGCGTCGGTTACCGCCCCGTCGCCTCCGCGGATAACCCCGCATTGTGCGACCAAAGAGGTATAATGGCCTCGTCCCTATAGCGGGAGTAGATGTCCCACCAGAACGCCGGCGAGAACGGGTTTGGCGCCCTGGCCAACGCCTGGTCCACCGCGACCCGATCGGTCCTCCGGAGCGCGACCGCGGCCAACCGCGCGGCGATCGCCGCGATGGATTCAACCGGAACCGAATCGAACGGCGAGCACGCCGACGCCTCGATCCCCTCGCTCGAGTACGCCGATCCCGACTGGACGTTCGAGCGCAGCGTCGAGGATCCGACGGCGCTCGGTCCGGGCGACCACGTCACCTTCGAGAAGGCCCTCTCCGACGAGGACGTCCGGGCGTTCGCCGAGATCAGCGGCGACACGAACCGCCTCCATCTCGACGACGAGTTCGCCGCCGAGACCCGCTTCGGCGGCCGCATCGTCCACGGCACGCTCGTCTCGGGGCTGATCAGCGCCGCGCTGGCTCGGCTGCCGGGGCTGACGATCTACCTCTCCCAGGATCTGGAGTTCGCCGGCCCGGTCGGAGTCGGCGACCGCGTCTCGGCCCGCGTCGAGATCGTCGAGGACCTGGGCAACGAGCAGTACCGCCTCGAGACGGTTGTCCGCGACGAGGACGACGACGAAACCGTCGTCGACGGCGAGGCCGTCGTCCTGATCGACGACCTCCCCGAGGCCTAGCGCGCCCCTTCGAGGCGAATAAGTAGCTCCTCGCGGAACGGCCCATCATGACACTGTTCGGGACCGCGGGGATCCGGGGCCCAGTCGAGGACGTATCGCCAACGCTTGCGCTCTCGGTCGGTCAGGCCGCGGGCGAGCCCGGCACCGCGTTCGTCGTCGGACGCGACGGACGGGAGACGGGGCCGGCGCTGGCCGCGGCGATGGAGGCCGGCCTCGAGAGCGCCGGTGCCGACGTCCGTCGGGTCGGCCGCGTGCCGACGCCGGCGCTGGCGTTCGCGTCGCAGGGACGACGCGGCGTGATGCTCACCGCGAGTCACAACCCGCCGAGCGACAACGGGATCAAACTGTTCGCCGACGGCGTCGAGTACGACAGCGACGCCGAGGCGCTGATCGACGAGCAGGTCGGCGCCGACGAGTCGGGGCTGGCCGCCTGGGAGGAGTGGGGTCGCTCCGAGCGGGCCGACGTCCTCGGCGAGTACCGCGACGCCGTCGCGGACTACGTCCGAACCCGCTTCGAGAGCGAGGCCCCGCTTTCGGGGCTGTCGATCGCGGTCGACTGCGGAAACGGCGTCGGCGCGCTGGCGACGCCGCAGGTGCTCGACGCCCTCGGCGCCGAGGTCGTCGGCGTCAACGCCAACGTCGACGGCCACTTCTCCGGCCGAGAGAGCAAACCGACCCCCGAGACGCTGACGGAGTTCAGCGACTTCCTCGCCGCGGGCTCGTTCGACCTCGGGCTCGCTCACGACGGGGACGCGGATCGGCTCGTCGTCCTCGAGCCCGACGGCTCGGTCGTCCACGAGGACACCGTCCTCGCGGTCGCGGCCGAACACTACGCGGGGGAAAGCGACGTCGAGGACCCAGTCGTCGTCACGACGCCCAACGCCTCGGCCCGGATCGACGAGCGGGTTCGCGAAGCGGGCGGACGCGTCGAGCGGGTCCGTCTGGGCGCGCTCCACGAGGGAATCGCCCGGGAGCGCAAGCGAGCGGGCGAGGACGCCGCGGTCGTCTTTGCGGCCGAACCCTGGAAGCACATCCACGTCCCCTTCGGCGGCTGGATCGACGGGGTCGCCAGCGCCGCCGTCGTCGCCGCGCTCGCCGCCGAGGCCGGGGACGTCGCGAGCCTCCGGGCGCCGGTCACGGAGCGTCCCTACCGGAAGGTCAGCGTCGACTGTCCGGATCGACTCAAGGCCGACGCGATGGCCCGCCTCGAGTCCGAGCTCCCCGCGGCGTTTCCCGAAGCGAGCGTCGACACCGACTACGGCGTCCGCCTCGAGTTCGCGGACGCCTCGTGGCTGCTCGTTCGCCCCAGCGGCACCGAGCCCTACGTCCGGCTCTACGCCGAGAGCGACACCGTCGACGAGCTGATCGACGACGCGGAGACCGTCATCGAGCGGGCGATCGAGACGTCGCGATAGCGTCCCGATCGTCCGCCGGCCCGCGTCGGCGTAGTGGCCGGAATCTGATATAACGCGTATCTGGTCGGTGTAGCAGGCGAATCCACATCATTTAACCCGGTATCGTGCACTACCCGGTACTATGGCACGAGACAGACGGCGCTTCTTGCACGCTGCGGGCGCGGCGGGGCTCGCGACGATTGCCGGCTGCGTCGGCGGATTCGGCGAGGGGGGAAGCGAGACGGATGCCGCCGTGGGGATGGTGTACGCGACCGGTGGAACGGGCGACGACTCGTTCAACGACATGGCCCAGCAGGGGGTTCAACAGGCCGACGAGGAGTTCGACATCACCTACGACGAGGCCGAACCCGAATCCGTCGGCGAGTTCGAGGGTGCACAGCGGGACTTCGCCGCGTCGGGGGACTACGACCTGGTTAGTTGCATCGGCTTCGCGCAGGCGGACGCGCTCTCCGGGAACGCCGAGGAGTATCCGGACCAGGACTTCATTATCGTCGACGCGGCCGTCGAGTCGGACAACGTCCGCAGCTACAACTTCGACGAGCCCGCGGGCTCGTTTCTGGTCGGGACCCTGTCGGCGCTGCTGACTGGCACCGAGTTCGCGGCGGGCAACGGCGAGACCAACCCCGACGAGTCCGTCGTCGGGTTCGTCGGCGGCGAGGAGTCGCCGCTGATCGAGTCGTTCCAGGCCGGCTTCGAGGCCGGCGTCGAGCACGTCGACTCGAGCGTCGAGGTCCTCTCGAGCTACGTCGGCGACTTCAACGACACCGCGAGCGGTCAGGAGACGGCCCGCTCGATGTACAACGACGGCGCGGACATCGTCTTCCACGCGGCGGGTCGAACCGGCGTCGGCGTCTTCCAGGCCGCCGACGCCGAGGGGCGGTTCGCGATCGGCGTCGACGACGACCAGTCCGTGAGCCAGGAGGACTACGCCGACGTCATCCTGGCGAGCATGGTCAAACGCGTCGACGAGGCGGTGTTCACCGCGATCGAGTCCGTCATCGACGACGAGTTCGAGGGCGGCGAGACCGAACGGCTCGGCCTCGAGGAAGACGGCGTCGAGACCGTCTACGGGCAGTCGATCGGCGATCAGATCCCAGACGAGATCACAGAGGAAGTCGAGACGACCAGACAGGCGATCATCGACGGCGAGATCGAGGTCCCACAGGAACTGTGAGTTTCGCATGAACGATTCGGGGAACGACCGAAACCCACGATCGCAGCGGGACCTCGCGGTCCACCTCGACGGGATCACGAAGCGGTTCCCCGGCGTCGTCGCGAACGACGACGTCGACCTCCGCGTCGAACGCGGGAGCGTTCACGCGCTGTTGGGCGAGAACGGCGCGGGAAAGACGACGCTGATGAACGTTCTCTACGGGCTCTACGAGCCCACCGAGGGTCAAGTCGTCGTCGACGGCCAGGAGCGAGCGTTCGACAGGCCGCGGGACGCGATCGACGCCGGCGTCGGAATGATCCACCAGCACTTCATGCTGGTCGACCCGATGACCGTCGCCGAGAACATCGCGATGGGCAACGAACCCCGGAAGTGGGGCGGACTGGCGGTCGACCGCGACCGCATCGATCGGGAGATCGCCGACCTCTGCGATCGGTACGGGTTCGACGTCGATCCGTCGGCGACGATCGAGGAGCTAAGCGTCGGCGCCCAGCAACGCGTCGAGATCCTGAAGGCGCTGTACCGCGGTGCCGACGTGCTCATCCTCGACGAACCGACGGCCGTGCTCACACCCCAGGAAGTCGAGGACCTCTACGGCGTCCTCGAGGAGCTGACCGAGCAGGGGAAGACGATCATCTTCATCACCCACAAGCTCGGCGAGGCGATGCACGCGGCCGACCGAATCACCATCCTCCGGGACGGCTCGTCTGTCGGCACGGTCGATCCGGCGGGGACGACCCGCGAGGAGCTCGCCGAACTGATGGTCGGCCGCGAGGTGTTGCTCGAGACCGGCGGCGAGCCCGTCGAGACCGGACGCCCCATCCTCGAGGCCGCGAACGTGGTCGTCGAGGACGACCGCGGCGTCGAACTCGTCTCGGGGATCGACCTCGAGGTTCGCGCCGGCGAAATCCTCGGCGTCGCGGGCGTCGACGGCAACGGTCAAAGCGAACTGATCGAAGCGATCACGGGGCTTCGGACGCCCGACGCGGGGCGAGTTTCCTTCGACGAGACGGACGTCTCAGCGTGGTCCCGGCGCCGGCGCATCGAGGCCGGAATGGCCCACATCCCGGAGGACCGCCACGAGCAGGGACTGGTCATGCCGTTCGACCTCGTCGAGAACGCCGTGCTGGGCAGCCAGCGCTCGCCGCGGTTCGCCCGCGGCGGCCGCATCGACTGGGCCGGCGTTCGCGACCACGCCGAAGACGTCATCGGCACCTACGACGTTCGCCCGCCCAACGCCGACGCCGACGCCGAATCGTTCTCCGGGGGGAACCAACAGAAGTTCGTCGTCGGACGCGAACTCGAGCGCGACCCCGAGCTGGTCGTCGCGACCCACCCGACCCGGGGCGTCGACATCGGCTCGACCGAGTTCATCCACGAGCGGCTGCTCGAGCTGCGGCGCGAGGGCAAAGCCGTGTTGCTCGTCTCCTCGAACCTCGACGAGGTCCGGGGGTTGTCGGATCGGCTCGCGGTCATCTACGAGGGCGAGTTCGTCGACGTTACCGATCCCGCCGCGGTCACGGAGGAGGAGCTCGGCCTCCTGATGGCGGGGGAGCAGCCGGACGACCGGTCGCGGGAGCGCCCGGCGAGCAACCCCGCCGACGGGGGTGACCGTTGATGCGGAACGACCTCGAGCGACTGCTCGAGCGCCTCGTCCACGCGTCGGTCCTCGAACGCCTCGTCATCAGCCTCGCGGCGCTGGTGGCGGCGATCCTCGTCGGAGGCGTGCTCGTCTTCGTCTCCGGCGCGTTCGCCTCCTGTCGGGCGGGGCTCGATATCGCCGGCGTCACTTTCTGTTACAACCCGATGCAGGTCTACTACGAGCTGTTCCTCGGCTCGCTCGGCCACCCGCTCGAGGGCGGGTGGAGTCCGATGAACTACAGCCTCGCGACGACGCTCCGACAGACGACGCTGCTGATATTCGCCGGGCTGTCGGTCGCGGTGGCGTTTCGGGCGGGACTGTTCAACATCGGAACCCAGGGCCAGCTGGTCGTCGGCGGGCTGGTGACGGCGGTGACGGTGCTGTTCGCGGCGCCGTACCTTCCCGGCGGCTTCGTCGGAACCGTCCTGCTGGTTCCCCTCGGCGTGCTCGCGGGCGCGCTCGGTGGCGGCTTTTACGGCGCGATTCCGGGCGCGCTCAAGGCCTACGCCGACGCGAACGAGGTGATCACCACGATCATGCTCAACTTCATCGCCACCGGCGTCACCGCGACGCTGCTCTCCCGGTGGTTCCAGGACCCCAACAGCGCCAACCCGCAAACCCGCGCCGTTCCCGAGTACGCCGAGATCCCGACCCTTCCCGGCGTGGGATTCAGCGGGCGGATGGACTTCTCCTTGCTCGCGCTCGGGTTCGCGGTCGCGCTCATGATCGCGATCGCCTGGCTGCTCGCCCGGACGACCTTCGGGTACGAGCTCCGGACGACCGGGATCCAGCCCGAGGCCGCGGCCTACGGCGGCGTCGACGAGAAGCGTATGACCGTCGCGAGCATGACGCTCTCGGGAGCGCTCGGCGGGGTCGCGGGCGCGTTCTGGGTGCTGATGCAACACGGCCGCTGGCTCGAGAACGTCCCCGACCTCGGCTTCGACGGGATCGCCGTCTCGATCCTCGCGGGGAACAACCCGCTGGGGGTCGGCGCCGCCGCGTTCCTGTTCGGCGTGCTCGACAGCGGCTCGAGCTCGATCAACACCTCGACGGACGTCCCCCCGGAGCTCGTGGGCGTTCTCTCCGGGCTGTTGATCCTGTTCGTCGCGATGCCCGAGTTCTTCCGGATGATCGGCCGTCGGTTCATCGATACCGACGCCGCCCCGGCGCGGGCCGCGGGAGGTGGTGCCGATGAGTAGCGGACGCTCCCGGCGGACGGTGCTGGGAGCGGTCGGCGCGCTCGCGGTGCTGTGGCTCGTCGCCGGCCTCGCCTTCCCCGACTCCTGGGCGGGCGCCCTGCTGTCGATCGCGGCCAGCCCGAGCACGCACACGGCGATGCTCCGACTCGCGGTTCCCATCGCGCTGGCGGCGATCGGCGGCATCTTCGCCGAGAAAAGCGGCGTGATCAACATCGGGATCGAGGGGCTGCTCATCGTCTCGGCGTTCTCCTCGATCATCGTCACCTTCTGGCTGGGATCGGGCGGGTCGACCCTGGCGCTCTCTCACCACTGGTGGGGGTTCGCGGTCGGCGTCCTCGCGAGCACGCTGTTCGCGCTGATCTTCGCGGTCGTCTGCATCGACTTCAAAGCCGACCAGATCATCGCCGGGCTCGCCGTCTGGCTGATCGCGCTCGGGCTCGCGCCCTTCGCCTCGCGGATCGTCTTCGACAGTCCGAACACGGCGGGCGTGGGTCGGTTCCAGAACGTTACGATCCCGATCCTCTCGGAGATCCCGCTGCTGGGATACCTGCTGTTCGACACGCCGCCGCAGGTCTACATCATGCTCGGAGCGGCCGCCGCGGGCTGGTACCTCCTCAACCGGACGGCGTTCGGTCGGTGGGTCGTCGCCAGCGGCGAGAACCCGAAGGCGCTGGACACCGCCGGCGTCGACGTCCGCAGGGTGCGCTACGCCGCCGTCCTGTTGTCGGGGATCTTCGCCGGCCTCGGCGGTGCCGGCTTCGCGCTGGGCCAGCTCGGTACGTTCGCCGGCGGCGGCGAGACCGCCATCGGCGGCCGCGGGTTCATCGCCATCGCGACCTACCTCTTCGCGAACTACCACCCGATCGGGGCGCTGGGTGGCTCGTTCCTCTTCGCCGGCCTCGAGGCGATGCAGATCCAGCTCCAGAACCTCGGCTACGCCGTCCCGACAGAGCTCATCCGGACGATCCCCTACGCGACGGTGATCGTCGTCCTCGTGTTCGTCGGCAAGACCCAGCTGCCGGAGGCGGCTGGCGAACCCTACGACGGGGACGAGGAGTAGCCGCGCCGTCGCCGCGGGCCGGTGCCTTCTTGCGCCCGGTCGGGCTATCGGGCGTATGGACGAACTGATCGACGCCGCCCGCGAGATTCGGGCGAACGCACACGTCCCCTACTCCGAGTACGCCGTCGGCGCCGCCCTCGAGACGGCCGACGGCGAGGTGTTCGTCGGCTGCAACCTCGAGAACGCGAACTTCAGCAACAGCCTCCACGCCGAGGAGGTCGCGATCGCCGAGGCCGTCAAAGCGGGCCACCGGGACTTTTCCCGGCTCGCAGTGAGTTCGGACCGCCAGGACGGCGTCACCCCCTGCGGGATGTGTCGCCAGACGCTGACCGAGTTCTGCGACGACGACCTCGTCGTCTACTGCGATCTGGGCGACGAGGACGGCGCCCCGTCGGTTCGCGAGTACGCGCTCGGGGAGTTGCTGCCGGATACGATCACGCAGGAGACCCTCGAGTAGGCCGCTCGCTCTCAGTCGCGGTCCTCGAGTCGCTCCCGAAGAATCGTCCGGTGACACCGCTTCTTTTCGGTGTTCTCGTAACAGACCAGCGCCAACGACTCCCCGTCGGCGAGCCGCTCGGCGAGCGCCTCGAGGGCCGCCCGGGCTTCGGGAGACCCCTCGAGGTACGCGCGGTAGCGCTCGTCGAAGTCGACCTGGTCCCAGGCGGCGTTGTGGGCTCCCTCCTCGCAGAGCCCCTGGATCTTGAGGTCGTCCTCGGTGTATCGGATCTCCTCGAGGAGCTCGGCGGGCGGACCCAGCTCGGGAACGTTCTCGTCGACGGCGGCGTGGAACCACGGCGCCGGCTTCCGGACGACGCCGACGCGGGTCGCCCCGGGCGGGAGGTCGGCCAGGTCGTGCTGGATCGCGGCGACGTAGGTGTCCGCGAGGGTTCCGTCTGCCATACCGGGGCTACGGAAGCCCGGCATTTATATACACCGCGGGTGTGAACCGCGGAGCCGAATGCCGGGAGACAGCGAAGACCCGAACGCCGACGTACAGTACCACCTCGAGGTCGCGAGAGAGGACGTCGCCGACACCGTCCTCCTGCCCGGGAATCCGGAACGGCTCGAGGTCATCGTCGACTACTGGGACGACCACGAGATCCGAGCCCACCACCGCGAGTACCGCACCGCGACGGGCAGCTACGAGGGGACGCCGATCTCGGTCACCTCGACGGGGATCGGCAGTCCCTCCGCGGCCATCGCGGTCGAGGAACTGGCTCGCGTCGGCTGCGAGACGTTCATCCGTGTGGGTTCCTGCGGCGCGGTCCAGCCCGAGATGGACGTCGGCGACCTCGTGATCACCACCGGGGGGCTCCGCCAGGAGGGCACCAGCGACGAGTACGTCCGCGAGGACTACCCCGCCGCGGCGGACCACGAGGTCGTCAGCGCGCTGATCGCCGCCGCCGAGCGGCTGGGCTACGACTACCACACCGGCGTCACGATGAGCGCCGACTCCTTCTACGCCGGCCAGGGTCGGCCCGGCTTCGAGGGGTTCGAGGCCGCGGGCTCTCGGGACCTGATCGAGGAGCTCGCCGCCGCGAACGTCAAGAACATCGAGATGGAAGCCAGCGCCATCATGACGCTCGCGAGCGTCTACGGGCTGCGTGCGGGCGCGGTCTGTACGGTGTACGCCGACCGCCAGGGCGGGGAGTTCAGCACCGAAGGCGAGTCCCGAGCCGCCGAGACCGCCACGCTGGCGACTCACCTGCTCGCGAGGATGGACGAGACGAAACGGGAAGCGGGCGTCGACCGCTGGCACGCCGGACTCTCGCTCGAGGACTGAACCCGTCGTCTCGGCCCCGCACCGTCAGTCGCGAACCCGGACGATCCCGTCCTCGAAGACCTTGCGGTTCGGGACGATGTACTCCTCGGAGTCGTCCTCGATTTTCGTCACGAACAGGTCGACCTCCTGGACGATCCCGGTCTGGTCGCCGACCCGAACCCGGTCGCCGATCCCGTACGGTTGGTTGAGCAGCAGGTAGATGCCGGCCGCGCTCGAGACGAGGAAGTCCTTGAAGGCGTAGGCGCCGACGGCGACGATCCCCACGGCGTAGATCGCCAGAAGGATCAACAACGCGACGACGTGGACGCCGACCTGTCCCAGCGCGATGACCAGCGCGACGTACAGCACCGAGTACTTGACGAGTTTCGGAATCACCGAGACCTGCGGGAGTTTGACGCTGCGGAGGTACTCGCCGACGGTCAGCTCCGATTTGTCCGCGACAATGAAGCCGACGATCATCACGAGCACGGCGACGAACACCTGCGGAATGAACTCGGTCACTCGCAGCCAGAACGCGTCGGTGTCGAGCAGCTGTGCGATGTGGATCGCCGTCAGCACGGCGATCCCGTAGATGAACCACGCGCTCAGCCGGGCGACGATCTCGACGGTCGACGTGCCCAGCGACTGGGCGGTGCGCTCGAAGGGGGTCCCCTCGACGGCTTCGGGCACGCCGGAGGCCGTCAGCAGCTCCTCGTTGAGCCGCCCGACCAGGTAGCCGACGACGAGGCCGAGGATCAACACCGCCGCGGCTATCACCGCCGGTTCGTCGATGAGCGTCTGCCAGTCCATGCTAGTACGCCTCCGGATCGACCTCCAGAATGATCTCGCCGGCCTTGAACGCCCGGACGAGACCGTCGCTCTCGGAGAGCACGATCGAGATCGCGTTCGTGTCCCGCGTGATCGCGCCGCCGGCCATGTGCCGGGCGCCCAGGCCCTTCGGAATGTCGACGCCCTCCGCCGAGGGCTCGAGGTAGCGGTACGCCGAGACGATCTTACCCGCGTCGGAGATCACGAACGCGCCGTCGAGCCGCGAGAACTCCTTTAACATTACGTTCACGATCGGATCCCCGACGTGGACGTGGGACTTCTCGAAGGGGTTGTACGACAGCGGCCGGGACTTGTTCATCACCTTCCCCGCGTCGCCGACGACGAACAGCGCCCCGACGGGTTTGCCCTTCTGGCCCTTCTGTCCGAGCTCGATCGCCAGCTCGAGGACCGACTTGACGACCTCCGGGTCGGCGCGGGAGCGAGCGAAGAGGTCGTAGATGCCGGTGTGGTTGTCCGCGTCGGCCCGGACCCGCGAGACAGTATCGATGTCGTCGCCGAAGACGCTCGTCGCACACGCCAACGTGTCGCCGTCGTCGATGATCTCCTGATCGAGCGCGCCCTCGAGCCCGAATCGGATCCGATCCGAGATGTCCTCGAACTCGAGGGGGAGCTCGACGAAGGTGCTCGCGCCGACGTCGTTCTCGGTACCGACGACGATCACCTCGCCGTCCTCGAGGTCGGCGAAGCGCTCGTAGTAGGAGCCGCTCGGTGAGAACAGCGCGACGCCGTCGACGTTCGAAAAGAGGTCCCCGAAGACATCGTCTAACCCGGCCATTGCTCGTATAAGCCGTTCCCGCGCGAATAAGCGTTGTGGAGTGTCTGACGACCGTCTTGCCAACGCGTGGCACGGACGGTCGTTCGGAGCATCGGACCCGGCAGCCGTAGTGTGGTTTTCGTACGCTGCGGAACGGGTTCGTCTCGAGGGACCGTCGGCTCGAGGTGTGGGCAACCGGGACCGGATTCGAACCACGCGAGGACGTGCTCGCAGTGCTGCGCGCGTCCTCTCTCGTTCGAATCCTCGTCGCGATGCTTCTCCTCGCGGAAGTGCTCGGAGAAGCATGCGCGGGACCGGATTCGAACCGGCGGACCCCTACGGGACAGCGTCCTAAGCGCTGCGCCGTTGGCCTAGCTTGGCTACCCGCGCTCGTTCCCTGGTTTTCGCGAACCGAGTAAGAACCTGTCGATCCGGTTCACTCGTGTTTGACCGGTTCTTCGGGCGACCAGTCCGGCGGAACGATGAACGTGACGTGCTCCGAGTCCCGAAGCTGGTGGAGCTCGGCCGCCTGCTCGGCCAGGGACCGATCCCGGTAGGGCATCTCGAGGCCGCATCCGGTACACACCAGCTTGCACGTTGGTTCTTTCATGAGGGGAGGACCGCCGGCTCGATCGGAGCGACGGGCGTCGACCCGAGGTTCGACGGAGCGGTGCTTTAGTAGTCGTATCCTAGCGAAATCGGCGGCGAACGGCCGGTTCGGTGAGTCGTTCGTAGCTGAATGTTGCCGCGCCTAGCCGCGTATTGGGACACGTACCGATCCGTTCCGAGCGGGATTACTGCCCGCACGGCAAGCACGTCGCGGGACCGCAGGTTTATTTCCGCCGACGGGGTACGGGACGGTATGCACAGCGCTCGGGATCGCATCGAGTACGAACCCTGGCTGCAGCGACTCGAGCGGGCCGCCGACCGACTGGAGCTCTCGAGCGAGGCCCGCTCGTGTGCCGCGGAGCTGTTCCTGCTCGATGTCCCGGACGCCGACCGATCGAAGCGGGCGACGCTGGCGGCGAGCCTGTACGCCGGTTCGCTGGTCGCCGGCGACGGCCGCACCCAGAGCGCCGTCGCCGAGGCGGCGGACGTCTCCCGGCTCTCGATCCAGTCGCGGTGGAAGGATCTGCTCGAGGAAGCGGGACTCGAGCCGCCGCGGTGGTGAGTCAGGCGGTACGTTTCACCGCATCTCTCTCGCGTAAGTGTACGATATCGTGCCGAAACCGGAGCGAACGATCGGATCGCTGATCGAACGTCGTGGGAGGTTCCCGCCGGCCGACTCGATCAGTGCCGTTCCGTCTCGGCGTCGGCCTCGAGAACGGTGCCGTGCTCGTCGATCTCGCCGTTGACGATCCGGGTACTCGAGATGATGTCGCCGTCGTCGGCCAGCGCGTGCGGGACGACGACGATCTCGAGGGGGTCGTGCCCGCGCTCGTGGCGGAGTTCGTTGATCCGTTTGCCGCCCTCGATCGTCTCGGGGGAGACGACCAGGTAATCGAACTGCGGCTCGGTCGCGATCCCGGTCGGGTCCTCGAGCGTTCGGACCTCGAACGCCCTGTCGTGTTCCTCGGCGAGGGGTTCGAGTTCGCGTTCGAGCGTTGCCTTTCGCTCCGCGAAGGAGTTAACGTGGCGTTCGACGTGGCGAGTCTTCGGCGCGAGCCCGTCGCTCGTGAGTCCGACGGTTACGTCCCCGAGTTCGAACGCCCGTTCGAACAGCCGGCGGTGGCCGTCGTGAACGGGGTCGAACGTCCCACCAAGCGCGACGTCCATACTCCATCCACTGGAGCGGCGCGTATAAAACGGTCGACTCCGTCAGTGCTTCCGTTCGCACTGCTTTCGACGATCGTCGATTGTTCCTTTCGCATTGTTTTTAGTGGTATCCCGCAGTGGCTCCCGTATGGGACTCGACGAGGATTCACTGGAGTATCATCGGACCGATCCGCCGGGTAAGATCGAAATATCGACCACGAAACCGACGAATACACAGCGGGATCTCTCGCTCGCGTACTCGCCGGGCGTCGCCGCGCCGTGTATGGAGATCGCCGAGGACGAAAACGACTCTTACTCGTACACGGCGAAGGGGAACCTCGTCGGCGTCGTCTCGAACGGATCGGCCGTGTTGGGTCTCGGTAACATCGGCGCGCAGGCGTCGAAACCGGTGATGGAGGGGAAGGGCGTGCTGTTCAAGCGCTTCGCGGATATCGATGTCTTCGACATCGAACTCGACGAGGCCGATCCCGAAGAACTCATCAACGCCGTGCGGATGATGGGGCCGACCTTCGGCGGGATCAACCTGGAAGACATCAAGGCGCCGGAGTGTTTCACCATCGAGGAGCGGCTGGGCGAGGAGATGGATATCCCCGTATTCCACGACGACCAACACGGCACCGCGATCATCTCCGGGGCGGCGCTCGTCAATGCCGCCGACGTCGCGGACAAGGACCTCGAGGAGCTCGAGGTGGTGTTCTCGGGGGCGGGCGCGAGCGCGATCGCGACGGCCCGCTTTTACGTCTCGCTCGGGGTCCGCAAGGAGAACATCACGATGTGTGACTCCTCGGGGATCATCACCCAGCGCCGGGCCGAGGCCGGCGACGTCAACGAGTACAAGCGGGAGTTCGCCCGCGACCTGCCCGGGGGCGACCTCGCGGACGCGATGGAGGGTGCGGACGTGCTGGTCGGGCTCTCGGCGGGCGGGATCGTCTCCCAGGAGATGGTCCGCTCGATGAACGAGGATCCGATCATCTTCGCGATGGCCAACCCCGACCCCGAGATCGGCTACGAGGAGGCGAAAGCCGCCCGCGACGATACGGTCATCATGGCCACGGGTCGGTCGGACTACCCCAATCAGGTCAACAACGTCCTCGGATTCCCCTTCATCTTCCGGGGCGCGCTGGATGTCCGCGCGACCGAGATCAACGAGGAGATGAAAGTCGCCTGCGCCCGCGCGCTGGCCCGACTCGCTCGCGAGGACGTCCCCGACGCCGTCGTCAAGGCCTACGGCGACGAACCCCTGCAGTACGGCCCCGACTACATCATCCCGAAGCCCGTCGATCCGCGCGTGCTGTTCCGGGTCGCGCCCGCCGTCGCCGAGGCCGCGATGGAAAGCGGCGCCGCCCGCACCGAGATCGACCTCGAGGAGTACGAAGAACAGCTCGAGGCCCGTCTCGGAAAGTCCCGCGAGATGATGCGGGTCGTGTTGAACAAGGCCAAGAGCGACCCCAAGCGGGTCGCGCTCGCGGAGGGCGAAAACGAGAAGATGATCCGGGCGGCCTACCAGATCCAGGAACAGGGAGTCGCCGCACCGATCCTGATCGGCGACGAGAGCGAGATCCGTCAGACGGCCGCGAACCTCGGCCTGGACTTCGAACCGCAGGTCGCCGACCCGGCGGTTGGCGACTACGAAGCCTACGCCGATCGGCTCCACGAGCTGCGCCAGCGCAAGGGGATCACGCGAACCGAGGCGGGCGAGCTCGTCGAGACCGATTCGAACTACTTCGGGAGCGTGATGGTCGAACGCGGCGACGCCGACGCCTTGCTGACCGGGCTCTCCCACCACTACCCCTCGGCGCTGCGCCCGCCGCTGCAGGTGATCGGCACCGCCGAGGACGTCGATTACGCCGCGGGCGTCTACATGCTCACCTTCAAAAACCGCGTCGTCTTTATCGCCGACGCGACGGTCAACCAGAACCCCGACGAGGAGGTCCTCGCGGAGGTGACCAAACAGACCGGGAAGCTCGCCCGTCGGTTCAACGTCGAACCCCGGGCCGCGTTGCTGTCGTACTCGAACTTCGGCAGCGTCGACAACGAGGGAACCCGAAAGCCCCGACGGGCGGCCCGACAGCTCCAGGACGACCCCGAGGTCGACTTCCCCGTCGACGGCGAGATGCAGGCCGACACGGCCGTCGTCGAGGACATCCTCGAGGGCACCTACGGCTTCTCGGAGCTCGAGGAACCCGCGAACGTGCTCGTCTTCCCGAACCTCGAGGCGGGCAACATCGGCTACAAGCTGCTCCAGCGGCTGGGCGGCGCCGAGGCGATCGGCCCGATGCTCGTGGGCATGGACGAACCGGTTCACGTCCTCCAGCGGGGCGACGAGGTCAAAGACATCGTGAACCTGGCCGGCGTGGCGGTCGTCGACGCCCAACAGGAGTAGACCGCGGGCAACTGTCCCCGCCAGGCCGGAGCCGAAAGGGAGTGCGATCAACGGACACCGGGGTTCTTTTGTGGATACGTTCCGTCGAATTTTTACGGACCTCCCGATATGCCAGATCGATCTCAGCCCCCGTTCGCCGACTCCGCCGCACCGACCGACGCGTACCGCAGACGGTTCCTTCGCGCCGCCGGGGTCGCCGCGACCGCGGGACTCGCGGGCTGTACCCTGTGGGAGCCGACGGATCAGGAAAACGGCGCCGACGGTAGCGACCCCAACCCCGACGTCGCCGACGACGTCTCGTCGTACGCGAGCCACCCCGACGACGACGTGGCGATGTTTCGCCGCGGCCTGCGACGGCTCGGCTACTACCCCGACGAGAGCGTGCCCGACTCCGTCAGCGTCAACTGGTCGTTCCCGATCAACAACGTGGGCCACACCGCCGCGAAGTCGAGCCCGCTACCGACGCCCGACGGCGAGACGATCGTGATCGCCGGCGACACCGGGTTCGTCCACGGCGTTCGCCCCTCGGGCGAACCCCGCTGGCTGACCGAGACCGGGGCGACCGACCTCGGCTTTCACGGCTCGCCGGCGATCGTCGACGGCACGGCCTACGTCGGCGGCTACGACGGGGACCTGTACGCGATCGACGTCGAAACCGGCGAGATCGTCTGGCATACCCCGTCCCACGAACTCGAGGGGACGCTGGCGATCGGCTCGAGCCCCGCCTACTACGACGGCACGCTGTACGTGATCGCCGAGTACGGCAGCCCCTCCTCGGGCGCGCTGTGGACGTTCGACGCCACCACGGGCGAGCCCACCTGGCACGACGACCGGATCTGGGGCCAGGCCCACCCCTCGCCGACGATCGACCTCGAGGCGGGACGGCTCTGTGTCGGCTCGAACGACGGCGTCGTCTACTGCTGGGAGTTCCCCTCGCTCGAGTTCGCCTGGACGTACCAGACCGGCGGCGAGGGCGGCCCCGACGGCGAGGAGAAAGCCGGCGGCGAGTTCAACCTCGGCGCCCAGATCAAGGGGACGACTGCGGCCCACGACGGCTACGGCTACGTCGGCTCCTGGGACGAACGGTTCCACTGCATCGACCTCGAGGACGGGACCGAGGAGTGGACCTTCGAGTTCGAGAACCGATCGATGGCAAACCCCGCGCTGGATCCCGAGGAGAACGTCGTCTACACCGGAAGCAACGACGACCACGTCTACGCGATCGACTGCGAGACCGGCGAGGAGCTGTGGTCGACGGACGTCAACGGCTCGATCATCGGCGCGGTGACCGCCACCGCCGGCACGATCCTCGTCGGCTCCTACGACTCGCACCTGTACGCGCTGGACAAGGAGACCGGAGAACGGCGCTGGCGGGTCGAGAACCGCGGCCACGTCTCGAGCGCGCCGGTCCCCCGCGACGGCCGGATCTACTACGCCGAGCGGGGCGTCTTCTCGAACTACTGGGACGACGACGCCGAAACGATCCTCGAGGAGCCGGGTCACGCCTACTGCCTCGTTCCCGACGAGTGACCCGCAACCGGCCGGAATCGGCGGTCGATCCGAAAGCGTGGATTCAAGTATCCGCCGGGCCGTTGTCCGGGTATGCAAAACCAGGGACGCTCCACGCGCAAGCGAACCGGTGGCCGACTGAAGAACGTCCGAAAGCGCCGCAAGAACGAGCTCGGCCGACTCCCGACCGAGACCCAGGTCGGCGAGCCCCGATTCCGCGTCGTCGACGTCCGCGGCACCGACACGAAGACCCGCGCGCTCGCGACTAACGTCGCAAACGTCAACAAGGGCGGCGAGACCGTCACGGCCGAGATCGAGGACGTCGTCGAGAACGACGCGAACCCGAACTACGTCCGACGGAACATCATCACGAAAGGCGCCGTCATCGAGACGTCCGAAGGACAGGCCCGCGTGACGTCCCGCCCCGGCCAGACCGGGCAGGTCAACGCCGTTCTCCTCGAGTAGTTCCCGACCGTCGAACCGTTTTCCGCGACGCCGACCCGATCAGCGACGCTCCTCGAGGTCGACGAACGCGGTCGCGTTCGCACTCAGCCAGGCCGTGAGCTTCCGCTCGTCCGGACAGTCCACGGGAAACACCGTCCGGCGGTCAGCCCGATCCTCGTAGCTGACGACGGCGCTGTCGAGCGACGCCGACGTCGGCGCCGAGGACACGGGGTCGCTCGCTCGCTCGCTGCTCGCGTCGTCCTCGCTCGAGAGTTCGCGCATGGTCGTCTCGACGACGGGTCGATACATAGCGGTTGCTAGTTGTACTATTGAGCCGTCCGGAGGCGTCGCGAGACCCCGGTACGACGTCGGACGCACGCGGGGACTCGAAGCGGTCCTCTCGCGGAACGCCGAGTTCCGTGGCAGTCAGCCGGGACCGAGGCGTCGTCAGAATGATCGGGGAGACGACCAATCGGAGACGAGTATATAGGTCTATATAGGAGACATAGCATGGTATTTAGGCGGATCTCGCCTCGAGAGAGGTAATGAGCGACGAGACGAACGGCCGGCTCGACGGACTGCGATCGCAACTCGCATCGATCGGTTCCGCGGACGGGCGTTTCGCAACAGGTAACTTGCTCAGCCCGAATGCTGAGGCAACCGGCATGACTGCGAACACCGGCGAATCCACGGCGGTCGAGAGTCGGGAGCGCGAGGGGGCGTCGACGACGTCGTCGTCGGCCGACGTCGACATGTCGAGCGCCGACAGGCCGTTGGGATCGCCTCGAGTTGACGACGCCGTCATCGAGGCTCGGGATCTCGACGTTTTCTACGGCGACACGCAAGCCCTGAACGGGATCAACATGGACATCCCCGAGAAGCAAGTGACGGCGCTCATCGGCCCCTCGGGCTGCGGGAAGTCGACGTTCCTGCGGTCGATCAACCGGATGAACGACCTCATCGACGTCGCCCGCGTCGAGGGCGACCTCTACTTCCACGGCAAGAACATCTACGACGAGGACGTCGACCCCGTCGCCCTGCGCCGGAAGATCGGCATGGTGTTCCAGAAGCCCAACCCCTTCCCGAAGAGCATCTACGACAACGTCGCCTACGGGCTGCGCGTCCAGGGGAAAGACGACGACGTCGACGAGCAGGTCTACACGGCCCTCGAGCGCGCGGCGCTACTCGAGGAGGTCGAGGACCAGCTCGACGAGAGCGGACTCGACCTCTCGGGCGGACAACAGCAGCGACTCTGTATCGCGCGGGCGATCGCCACGGACCCGGAGGTCATCCTGATGGACGAGCCGGCCTCGGCGCTGGACCCGGTCGCGACCTCGAAGATCGAGGACCTGATCGAAGACCTCGCCGAGGAGTACACGGTCGCGATCGTCACCCATAACATGCAGCAGGCGGCCCGCATCTCCGACAAGACGGCCGTCTTCCTCACCGGGGGGAACCTCGTCGAGTTCGACAACACCAACAAGATCTTCGAGAACCCCGAAAGCGACCGCGTCGAGGACTACATCACCGGCAAGTTCGGGTAACCTTCGCCCCGTCGCGGACGGCGTAGCCGTTCACCCGCCGAACTCGACGGCGAACCGACCGCGACCCTTCGCCCCCCAGTTTCGCGAGCGTCCTATATATTTTCGATCGGCATTCGTTACCGAACGCGAGTAGTCCGTCCGTCGTCGATTCGTTCCGAGTACGTATCGCTCTGTAGCGTCGTAGCGGCTCCCTCCGAGAAGAACCGGGGCTCGAGGGCGTCCGACTGAGGATATATATCTCTATATAGCAATCATAGTAGTATACTTACCTCCGATACGGCTTCTATCCGGTGATGGCGAGAGAAACCACGGCGTCGCTGCCGACCGGTGTCAGTCGGCGTACTCTTCTTGCCGCGGCGGGTGTCGGCCTCTCCAGTAGTTTGGCGGGGTGTAGCAGCGTCTTCGCCGCGGAGGACGACCAGGTGAACATCGCGGGGAGCAGCACCGTCTTCCCCGTGACCGAGGCGATCGGGTCCGCGTTCTCCGAGGAGAACCCGACGGTCAACGTCTCGATCAGTAAGACCGGAACCGGCGGGGGGTTCGGGAACTTCTTCTGTGCGGGACGAACCGACGTCAACAACGCGAGCCGGGAGATCGCCGACGCCGAGATCGACCAGTGCGGGGACAACGACATCACGCCGCTCGAGTTCACGGTCGCGACCGACGCGCTGACGGTCGTGGTCAACCCCGAGGCGGACTGGATCGACTGTCTGACCGTCGAGGAACTCCGCGAGATCTGGCGCGCCGACGGCGCCGAGCGCTGGAGCGACATCAACGAGGACTGGCCCGACGAGGAACTCGAACTCTACGGCGCCGCGACGACCTCGGGGACGTTCGACTACTTCAATGAGGCGGTCCTCGGGGAAGATGTCAACCACAAGAGCGACTACTACGCGACCGAGCGCGACCGAACGATCGTCCAGGGGGTTCAGGGCTCGGAGTACGCGATGGGATACTTCGGGTTCTCCTACTACAGCGAGAACCCGGACTCGATCAAGGCGGTCTCGATCGACGACGGCAACGGCTGCGTCGAGCCGTCGACCGAAACCGCGATGTCCGGCGAGTACACTCCCCTCTCACGACCGCTGTTCATCTACGTCGCCAAGGAGTCACTCGCCGACTCCGCGGTCCGTGACTTCGCACGCTTCTACATGGAACAGGCCGCGACGGACCTCGTCTCGGACGTCGGCTACGTCCCGATCACCGAGGACCAGCGCGACGAGAACCTCGAGCGCCTCGAGGAACGGATCGCCGAGGTGGACGGATGAGCCAGCCGGACTTCTCCCACGACGGGGCTCGAACCGCCCGCGGAACGGCGTTTCGGTACCTCTTCATGCTGTGTGCGCTGCTGTCGATCCTGACGACCGTCGCGATCGTGGCGACGCTGCTCGTCGACGCGGTCGATTTCTTCTCGGACGTCTCCTTCGTCGAGTTCCTCACGGGCACGCGGTGGAGCCCGACGAACGAACCGGTCTCGTTCGGCGTGTTGCCCCTGATCTCGGGGACGCTGGTCATCACCGTCGGGGCGGCGCTCGTCGCGCTCCCGATCGGACTGCTGACGGCGATCTACCTGAGCGAGTACGCCTCCGAGCGCCAGCGGTCGTACCTCAAGCCCGCGCTCGAGGTCCTGGCGGGCGTTCCGACGGTCGTCTACGGCTACTTCGCGCTCGTCTACGTCACGCCGGCGCTGGATACGTTCCTGCCGCTGTCGACGTTCAACGCGCTCTCGGCGTCGATCATGGTCGGGATCATGATTATCCCGATGGTCTCCTCGATCAGCGAGGACGCGATGAGCGCGGTGCCGGACTCGCTGCGCCAGGCCAGCTACGGGCTGGGCGCGACGAAGTTCACCGTCTCCACCTCGGTCGTGGTCCCCGCGGCGCTGTCGGGCATCTTCTCGTCGTTCATCCTCGCGCTCTCGCGGGCGATCGGCGAGACGATGATCGTCGCCATCGCGGCAGGCCAGACCCCGCGGCTCATCGACGTGACCGACCCCGCGGGCCTGTTCCTGAACTCGATCCAGACGATGACCGCGGCGATGGTCCAGATCGGGACGGGCGACCTCGTCGGCCAGGGCCCCGCCTACAAGAGCCTCTTCGCGGTCGGACTCACCCTGTTCGTCATCACGTTCGTCATGAATCTCATCAGTGAATTCGTCGCGTCGCGCTACCGGGAGGTGTACCGCTGATGGCGGCCGATACGTCCGAGGCCGCCGACTCCGAGTTCGGGCAGGTCAGTCGCACGAAAGACACCGCCTTCCGCCTGCTCGCGCTGGCGGCGACGCTCGTCGGGATCGTCTCGCTGGCGGCCCTGCTCGCAAACGTCTCCGTCGACGCCGTCGGCTGGCTCGACTGGGACTTCCTCACGAGCCCGCCCCACCCGGACCCGTTCGAGGCCGGGTTCCTGCCGGCGCTCGTCGGCTCGATCGCGATCATGCTCCTGATCGCGCTGATCACGTTCCCGCTCGGCGTCGGCGCCGCGATCTACCTCGAGGAGTACGCCGGCGACGGCTACCTCACCAAGTTCATCGAACTCAACATCGCGAACCTCGCCGGGGTTCCCTCGGTCGTCTACGGCCTGCTGGGACTGGGGCTGTTCGTCACCCTGCTGGATCTCGGCTACGGGACGATCTTCGTCGCGGCGTTTACCGTCGCCCTGCTCATCCTCCCGATCGTGATCATCTCGGCCCAGGAGGCGATCCGATCGGTCCCCGATTCCCAGCGGCAGGCGTCCTACGGGATGGGCGCGACGAAGTGGCAGACGATCCGAAACGTCGTTCTCCCGCGAGCGATGCCGGGGATCATGACCGGAACGATCCTGGCGCTCGGACGGGCGATCGGCGAAACCGCGCCGCTGATCATGATCGCGGCCCCGACGACCGTCTTCGGCGTTCCCAACAGCTTCCTGAGCAAGGTAAGCGCGATGCCCCTGCAGATCTACAACTGGTCGTCGTACCCCGAGACGGAGTTCCAGTACGGCGTCGTCGCCGCGGGCGTCGTGACACTGCTGGTCGTGTTGCTGTCGATCAACTCCGTCGCGATCCTCATCCGGAACCGGTACCAGCAGGACGGCACCTAGTCCGGGCGTTCCGACGGGGATCGGACGCCGGGCCGCCGTATTCAGGCCGCCCGCTTTCACGCCTCGGGACCGACGTCGTCCGTATGGATATCGGACTCGGACTGCTGACCGCCCAGCGGCGCCCGGACGACGACCGATCGACGACCGAGGTGTACGACGACCTCCTGACGATCGCCGAGACCGCCGACGAGGCCGGCCTCGAGAGCGTCTGGACCTCGGAACACCACTTCACCGACGACGGGTACCTCTCGGGGACCGTGCCGACGCTGGCCGCGCTTGCCGGCCGCACCGACGAGATCACGGTCGGGTCGGCCGTCGGGCTCGCCCCCTTCTACGACTCGGTCCGGCTCGCGGAGGACGCCGCGACGGTCGACGCCCTGTCGGGCGGACGGTTGACTCTCGGGCTCTCGATCGGCTACTGGGACCGGGAGTTCGAGAACTTCGGCGTGCCCAAGGACGAACGGACCGATCGGACCGAGGACGCGATCCGCGTGCTTCGAAACGCCTGGGAGCCCGGTCCGCTCGAGTACGACCCCGACTACCACGCGGTCGATCCCGGGACCGAGGTGACGCCGACGCCGGACGAGGCGCCGCCGATCGTCCTCGGCGGGCTCGCCAAACCCGCGGTCAGGCGCGCGGCCCGGATGGCCGACGGCTGGTGTGCAAACGAGATGCTCTCGCTCGAGGACGTCGAGACCCGGATGGACGACATCGAACGGGTTCGCGAGGAGGAAGGGATCGACGGGGAGTTCACGACGTACGTGATCCGTTACGGCTTCGTCGGCGACTCCGAGGAGGCGGCCTGGGAGCGGATGCGCGAGGGCTACTTCTACCAACAGCGCAAGTACGCCGAGTGGATGGGCGACGAGGACGTCGGCGACGGGCTCTCCGAGGAGAAGAAGGCGGAACTCAGGGAGGACGCGATCGTCGGCACCCCCGAGGGGGTCCGCGAGGAGCTCGCGACCTACCGCGAGCGACTGGGCGACGACGTCCACGTCATCTTTCGGTCGTACTGTCCCGGAGTCGGGACAGACGCCCTCTGCGAGTCGATCGAACGGCTCGGCCGGGAGGTCGCGCCCGAGCTCTGAGCCGAAGCGCACGTCGCGGACCGTCGAACGGCCGGCTCGTCCGAGCACAAGGTATATCTTTGCCCGCACAGGTGGCTGCACCATGGCCAGAAAGTCGTACCAGGAGAAACTCGAGGAGGTCCGCGAGGACGTCCTCTACATGAGCGAGGTCGTCATGGAGCGGCTTCGCATGGGACTGTCCGCGCTCGAGCAGAAGGACACCGAACTCGCCACCGAAGTGATGGAAGGCGACAGCGAGGTCAACGAGCTCTACCTCGAACTCGAGCAGGACTGCATCGAGCTGCTGGCGCTCCAACAGCCCGTCGCGAGCGACCTGCGGTTTATCGCCTCGACGTTCAAGATCATCACCGACCTCGAACGGATCGGCGACCTCGCCGTGAATCTCGGCGAGTACACCCACGACGCCGAACACGACCGGTTCCCCGACGTCGACGTGCAGGCGATGGGCGAACTGACCCTCGAGATGGTCGAGGACGCGATGATCGCCTACGACACCGAGGACACCGACGGCTGCCGGGAACTCGCCGAGCGCGACGACGAGATCGATCGCTTCGCCGAGCGAGCCAGTGAGATCGTCGTCCGGGACCTGATCGAGCGCGAACTCGACTCCCCCGAGGAAGTCGAGCAGATCCTCCAGGACGTCTCGCGGCTGCTGTTGACGATCCGGGATCTCGAGCGGGTCGGCGACCACGCGGTCAACATCGCCGCCCGCACGCTGTACATGGTCGAGAACGACGACGAACTCATCTACTGACTCGCCCCTGCCGTTCGCGCTCGGGCACGCCCGTCAGCAACTGCGCGGTGTCGACGACGTTGCGCGTCTCGAGCAACAGTTCGGCGGCCTGCCGGACCGTAAAGTCGGCCTCGAGGGCGACGCCGTGACACCGCGCGTAACACTCGAGCCAGTCGTTCATCGCCCGCTCGAGGGCCGCGAACTCGGCTTCCGAGATCGGGACGAGCCGTCCGCCGGTTCGGGCCTCGACGTAACACCACACCGCCTGTCCTGCCCCCTCACGGAGGTACTCGCGGGCGGCCTCGGAGTCGGCGGCCGAACCGGCGGCCTCGAGAGCCGCCCGATCCCGCTCGGCCCGTCGGGCGAGCGCGGCGATCCTGGGTCCGTACCGGCTCATCAGCCCTCGCGGAACTCGACGCCCTTCCCACCGCGGGGGTGTTCCCAGGCGGTATCGGCGACGATCGCGCAGGTGCCACACTCCACGCAGGGCTGGGTGTCGAGGCTGACGACGGTCTCCTCGTCGCCGTTGGTCTTCACCTGTTCCGTGCGGTAACAGCCCCCGCCGAACTCCTCGGCGCTGACGGGACAGGCGTAGACGGCGGCCCCGCTGGCCTCGACCGACTTGTCGTGCAGTTCGATGTGTGGGTTGCCGACGTCGGTGTCGTAGGTGAGGTCGCCGATCCGCTCCTCGAGACTGGGGGGCTCGGCGTCGTTCTTCCAGCGGATACTCTTCCCGCGGGTCTCGCCGACGACCGTCGGTACCGTCGTGTACCCGGTGCGGGTGTCGGGCAGCATCGACACCACAAGCGGCGAGTTGTACGCCCGCTCGAGGACGCGGTCGGCCAGCGGGTTCCCGAGCGCGACGCGGCCGATCGGCGACTCGAGGACGCGATCCACGGCGTTCGTGACGGCGTCGCGCTCGGCGACGGTGCGAGCGAGGTCGTACTGCCTGGGTCGGAGCTTGGCCATCGTCCCCGAGTCCTCGAGCAGCTTCGCGTAGCGCCGGCCCGCGGCCTCGGGGTCGGCGTTCCCGCGCGTGATCGCGAAGGCGTCGGCCGCCAGCGCCCCCGCGGTGACGGCGTGGTTCATCCCCTTGATGATCGGGCCCTGGGCCTGCATCTGGCCGGCCGCGTCCCCGACCAGCACCAGGCGATCCCGGTAGGGCTCGCGGTGGGCGACCTTCTTCGAGTCGGGGACGAGCTTCGCGGCGTACTCGCGTTCCTCGTACCCGTCGCCGATCCAGTGGGCCATCACGGGGTGGGTCAGCAGGGCGTCGAGCAGCTCGTGGGGTTCGGCCTGCTGGGCGACGAGGCTGTCGAGGTGGAAGACGGTCCCGATCGACAGCGACTCCTCGTTCGTGTAGAGAAAGCCCCCGCCGCGAACGTCCTCGAAGAGGTCGCCCGAGAACAGGTGGGCGACGCCCTCGTCGTCGCCGATCCCGAACCGGTGGTTGACCGCGTCGGGATCCATGTCGACGACGGCCTTGACGCCCTGGAACCACTCGTCGGGTTCCTCCCAGTCCATGAGGCCCGCGTCGCGGGCCAGTTCGGAGTTGACGCCGTCGGCGGCGACGATCAGGTCGGCCTCGATCGGGTCCAGTTCGTCGCAGGTGACGCCGACGATCTCCCCGTTTTCGCGGAGCAGACCGTTCACCCGCACGTTCGTCAGGACGCCCCCGCCCGTCTCGCTGGTCTTCTCGTGGACTCGAGCCTCGAGCCAGGAGTCCATCTTTCGACGAAGGACGGCGTCACACCAGTCGGTGTCGTGCTCGTGGAGGTCGGTCAGATCGTACGTCTTGACCTTGTCGCCGGCGACGTTGTGGATCCGGTAGTCGGTGACGGGGCGTTCGGCCGCCTCCTCGCGGAAGCCGTCGAAGAGGTCGTCGATCGTGTAGGGTGCCGAGCCCTCGGCGTAGATCAGCCCGCCGGAGACGTTCTTCGAGCCCGCCTCGACGCCGCGCTCTAAGACGAGCGTCTCGACGCCGTGTTCCGCGAGTCGGGCCGCGGCGGCCGCACCGCCGGGACCGCAGCCGACGACGACCGCCTCGTAGTGTTCGTACTCGTTCTCGTGGCTCCCGTTCGCGCTCATCGGTCCTCACCCCCGCTCCCGTCGGCGACGGCCTCGAGTCGGGTCTCGCCGCTCTCGACGGCCTCGGTCAGTCGCGGGAGGATCTCGAAGAGGTCGCCCTCGATGTAGTAGTCGCTGAAGTCCCGGATCCGCGCGTCGGGGTCGGTGTTGATCGCGACGACGGTGTCGGACTCGTCCATCCCGACCTTGTGCTGGACTGCCCCGGAGACGCCCGCGGCGATGTAGATCCCGGGGGCGACGACCTGTCCCGTCTCGCCGATCTGGCGCTCCTCCTTCGAGTACTCCTCGACGTGGCCCTCGAACTGGTAGGCCGAGGTGACGATCCCCCGCGTGATGCCGAGTTCGGCGTCATCGAAGGCGTCGACGAGCTCGAGCCCCAGTTCCATCCCGCGGGTCGGATCGTCGGCGATCCCCCGCCCCAGGCAGACGATCACGTCGTGCCCGGCGAGGTCGATCCCGGCCTCGAGCCGATCCGAGTCGGTGATCTCGACGCGGAACCACTCCTCCTCGAGCTCCATGTCGTGTTCGATCACGAGCCCCTCGCGGTCGTAATTGGGCTCGATCGGGTCGAAGCTACCGGGGATGATCGAAGCGCCCTGCGGGTGGAAGTCCCGACCCGGGTTGTCGAGACAGAGGATCGTCGAGTACTCGAACCCCGAGAAGTCGGGCCGCTTCATGTGCAGGACCTTCTCGAAGGTCTTCTTGACGCCCGGCTCGCCGGTTTTGACCGGATTGGAGACCTCCTCGTTCTCGATGTAGAGGTCCGAACAGTCCGAGGCGAGCCCGGAGTCCAGTTCGGCCTGGACCTTCGCCGAGAAGTCCCGCCCGTTGTTCGTCGCCGGGAACAGGATGTAGCGGGGCTCGTCGTACTCGCGCCAGTCGGTGCTCTCGGTCGTCCCCTCGCCGCGGGCCATGTGGGCCGCGATCTCCGTGTATGGCTCGTGCAGGAATCGCTCGAGGCGGTCGTCGTCGTGGTAGACCGCGACGTCGGCGCCGTAGGCGACGCACTCCTCGGCCAGGTTCTCGCAGTCGTCGCCCATCAGAAAGGCGACGACGCGCTCCTCGTCACCGGAAGACGGAACGTCTTCCGAGCCTCCGCTCGCTTCGCTCGCGGAGACTCCGTAGTCCTCCTCGAACTGATCCATCAGCTCTCGAGCCTTCCCGAGCATCTCCCGCGAGACCTCGAGCAGCTCTCCCTGCTGGGTCTCACAGAACACCCACATGTCGGCGTACTCGCCGTCCTCGAGCGCCCGGACGTGTTTCTTGTCGCGAGTCGGATGCGAGAGGTCGTCGTCTTCCTCCTCTCCCCCCGACTCGTCTCCGTCGCCGTCGTCCTCGGTCGCCGATTCGTCGTCTCCGTCCGCGTCTTCGGCGTCCTCGTCGATCTCGTCCACTTCTTCGCCCTCCGCCTCGTCGCCGACCTCCTCCTTCGTCTCCTCGTACTCGCCTTCCGTCTCGGTCCCCTCCTCGACGCCGTCACCGCCCGTCTCGCCGAGTTCCTCGAGGCGACGGTGGATCGCCTCGCGGGCGGTCTTGCGGTCCCGCCCCGCCTGTTCGGCTTCCAGCACCGTCTGCAGTTCGTCGACGTCGTCGAGCGTCTCGAGTTCCTCGCCCAGTTCGTCGGCCGTGTACTCGTCGGGATCGAGTGCCATCGTCAGTCACCTCCTGCGAACGGCTGTAGTTCCTCGAGGACGGGCTCCATCGCCGCGCCGTCGTCGGGATCGATCATCGTCGCCTCCCGCTCGGAGGGCGCCTTCGGGATCGGGTCGACCGAGGAGACGATCGTCGGCGAGCCGTCGAGCCCGATGTAGTCGGGATCGAGGTTCAGGTCGACGTGGTCCCACGTCGTCAGGTGCTCGTCGTGGTCGGCCGCCCGCTCTCGGGTCCCGGCCCGAAGCTCCTTGTGGGTCAGCCGGTGGGCGGCCTTCCGATAGGTGGGCTCGAACTCCGGGTCCGTGACGACCATACACGGCAGCGGCGCCTCGACGGTCTCGATCTCGTCGACGTCGCCCTCGACGAGGCGCTTCGCCCGGAGTCGGCGCTCGTCGGGGTCGATATCGAGCGCGACGACGTGGGTGACGATCGGCCACTCGAGCGCCCAGCAGGTCTGGGGTCCGGTCTGGCCGGTCTCCCCGTCAGCGGTCTTGAAGCCCGCGAAGACGAGGTCGACGTCGGCGACCTCCTCGCGGTACTTCTCGATCCCCGAACTGACGGTGATCGCCGTCGCCCAGGTGTCGGAGGCGGCGAGTTCCCGGTCGGAGAGCAGATAGGTATCGTCGGCGTACACCGATTCCATCGCCTCCCGCAGGACGTCGCCGTACCCGGGTGGCCCCATGCTCATCGCGCTGACGTGGCCGCCGTGGCGCACCCGCGTCTGGAGCGCGGCCTCGAGCGCGAACGCGTCGTTGGGGTTCATCACCGTCGGGGTCTTCCCCCGCTCGAGATGACCGTCCTCGTCGAAGGAGACCGCACCCTCCGAGAAGTCCGGCACGCCCTTCGTCAACACGATCGATCGCACGATCTCACCCCTCTTTGGTAGTTGCTCACGCGAACCATACTCGAGTGGTTCTAACGGAGCTGACACTATTAAGGATGCGGGTGAAAATCGCCGTGAGAGAGAACGATCGGGCGCGCGATCGATACACGGGACACGGATGGTCGAGCGGCCCGAAAACCGTCGGGACGGTTCGACTTGCCGCCCCCAGGCGATCGAGCCGATCTCGCTCGGACGATTCGGCGGTCGAGAACGCATCCGTACGGCCCGGGATCGCGTCCTACTCGAGGTCGCGTTCGGTCGTCCGCATCGTGACCCCGCCGGCGGCGCGGACCGACCCGTCGCCCCCGGCGCGGGGGCCGAGGGCGAGGTCGCTACAGGAGACGTCGCCGAGGACTCGAGCCCCGGGCTCGACGACGACGTCGCCGCTGCGGGTCGTCAGATCGCCGTGGATGCGGGTCCCCTCGCCGACCGAGACGTCCTCGCGGGCCCGGAGGCTGCCGAAGATATTGCAGTCCTCGCCGACGTCGATCGACTCGGCGCGGATGTTGCCGTGGAGCCGACAGCCGTCGCCGATCGTCGCGGGCGTCGAGACCCGCCAGGCGTCGTCGCTCACCGTCGCGTTGCGGGGGACGATCAGCGGTTCGGCGGTCGGCTCCTCGTCCTCCCCGTCCTCGTCGACGAACTCGGAGACGAGCCGCTGGGCGGCGTCCTCCTCGCCGATCAACAGGAGCTGTTTGAGATAGACAAAGAGGAAGACGATCGTCGGCATCGGGTTCCGGATGACGATCCAGCCGTTGGCCTCGAACCCCTCGTCGATCTCGACGTCGTCGCCGATGTCTAAGTCGCCGGCGACTTTCATCTCGCCGCCGATGTGGACGCGTTCGCCGATGTAGGCGTCCTGGCCGACCAGGACGTTTTCGGCGACGTCACACCACATGTCGAGCCGACAGTCGCCCTCGGCCTCGATGTCCCCGCCGAACTCGACGCTCTCGCCCGCGAGGACGTTCCGGCCGCGGACGCCGAACTCGACGGACGAGCGGGCGCCGACCAGCACGTCTCCGTCGGTCTCGAGGGCGACCTCCTTGGCTTCGGTCCCGTCGGGGACGACGAGTTCGTCGAGCGGATCCCTGCGAAACGCCACGTTCGAAACCAATGTGAGCGCCGGGTAATAAACCTCGCGCGATTCGACGGCGGGCGCGGTGGGTATACACCGGGACGGACGGAGCGTTTCGCTTTCGAGCACTCACACGAATCGATCCGTGAGGCTCCTGGACCGTTCGAGTGCGGTCTACAGCTCGTACACACGCGCCTCGTACGGCCGAAGCTCGAGTGCGCTGTCACCCGGCTCGCCGGCTCCGTAGTTGCCGACCACGAACTCGAGTGCCTCGATGTCGGTGAGTTCCGGCAGGTCGACGGTCGGCTCGCCGTCGAAGAAGTTACAGATCACGAGCAGCGTCTCGTCCTCGAGCGTGCGCGTGTAAGCGAACACCTCGGGATGGTCGGGCAGGAGCAGGTCGTACTCGCCGTAAACGAAGATCTCGCACTCCTCGCGCAGGTCGATCAGGTCGCGGTAGTAGTGCCAGACGGAATTCGGGTCCTCGCGGGCTGCCTCGACGTTGATCGCCTCGTAGTTGTCCGTGACGTCGATCCAGGGTTCGACCTCGCTGAACTCCGCGTGTTCGTCGTCGGACCACTGCATCGGCGTCCGAGAATTGTCACGGCTCCGCGACTCGACGATCGGTCGGATCTCCTCGTAGGAATCGTACTCGCCGGATTCGAGGCTCGATTCGACGAAGTTCTCGGCCTCGACGTCTCGGATGTCGTCGGGAGTTTCGAACGTCGTGTTCGTCATCCCGATCTCCTGGCCCTGGTAGACGAACGGTGTTCCCTGCAGCGTAAAGAGGAACGTCGCGAGCATCTTCGCCGACTCCTCGCGGTACTCGCCGTCGTCGCCGAACCGGGAGACGGCACGCGGCTGATCGTGGTTGCTCAGGTAGAGGCAGTTCCACCCCTCGTCGGCAAGGGTCTCCTGCCAGTCAGTGATGATCTCCTTGAGTTCGAGCAGATCGAGGTCCGCGACGTCCCACTTGCCGCCGTCGCCGGTGTCGACGCCCATGTGTTCGAAGTGGATCAGCATCGACAGCCCACAACCGTCCTCGCCGACGTACTCGAGGGCGGTGTCGGCGTCGACGCCGATCATCTCGCCGACGGTCATCACGTCGTACTCCGCGAGCGCGCGGTTGCACATCTCGCCGATATACTCGGTCGAGCGGGGGCCGTCGACGAAGTGCTCCGCGCCGGTCATCTCGTCATCGGGGTCGCCGTCCAGAAGCCCCTCGGTTTTCGAGACGAGGTTGATGACGTCCATCCGAAAGCCGTCGATCCCTCGCTCGAGCCACCAGCGCATCATTTCGTAGACCTCTTTGCGGACGGTTTCGTTGCGCCAGTTCAGGTCCGGCTGTTTCTCGTCGAACAGGTGGAGGTAGTACTCGCCGCGTTCCTCGTCGTAGCTCCAGGCGGAGCCACCGAAAAAGGAGTCCCAGTTGTTCGGCGGGCCGTCGTCGCCTTCCCGCCAGTAGTAATAGTCCTCGTACTCGGCGTCGCCCTCACGCGAACGGCTGAACCAGTCGTGCTCGTCGGAGGTGTGGTTGACGACCAGATCCATGATCAGGCGCATGTCTCGGTCGTGCAGTTCCGCCAACAGCCGCTCCCAGTCGTCCATCGTTCCGAATCGCGGGTGGATCGAGCGGTAGTCCGCGATGTCGTAGCCATTGTCCGCCATCGGTGACTCGTAGACGGGGTTGAGCCAGACGACGTCGACGCCTAACTCCTCGAGGTAGTCGACCTTTTCGATGATACCGGGGATGTCACCGATTCCGTCCCCGCTCGAGTCGTTGAAACTCCGCGGGTAGATCTGGTAGACGACCGCCTCCTTCCACCATCGTCGGTCGCCGTGTTCCGTGGTAGTCATCGTCACGTCAGTCGTGACGGCCTGGCAAAAGAACGTCGAATTATTTCTACAGAGAATTGTCGATCCGATCTAAGCTCTCGGAAAGAGTCGTTCGCAACGTTTCGCCACTTCGAGTGAACCGCCGAAAGATCCGTGCGAGTGGATTAACCACGATGCTATATAGTTAAACTTTAATCTAATATAATACAAGATAAATAGTAGAGAATAGAAATCTAGAAGTAATATTTCGACCTAATTTTTATTATGTAGTGTTGTGTTGCCCCCTCTCATGCGCAAGGAAGACATTCACAAGGCATCGAATCTGGGGATCGCGCGTCGTCGGTTCATCAAGGGGGTCGGCACCGCGGGCGGCGCGGCGATCCTGGCCGGCTGCGGCGGTCAGGAGGCCGGTGACGACGAGGAGGGCGACGGCGGTAACAGACACGAAGCAGGATCAGGGATCGAAGCCGGAGAGGAGGAACTCGCCCAGATCCAGGAACTGGCCTGGATCACGAACCAGGACCTCCCCGTCTTGCCGCTGATGGAGAAGTTGGCGCAGTCGTTTCAAACGACCGACGACTGGGAGGTTCCGGGATCCGACAGCACCGACCTCATGTACTACTGGCCTACGGAGTGGCTCCCCCGGTTCGGTCAGTGGGGAGCCACCGGCGACGACGACACGCTGACGCTCACCCAGTGGGCGGTTCCCGAGGACTCCCAGTACAACCCGTGGAACGGCGTGGAGTACGCCGAACCCCGACGGATGCTGTTCGACCGGTTCATGGCGTACAACATCGTCGACGCCGAGTACGAGGGGTACGCGATTTCCGACTGGGAAATCGACGGCGAGTCGATCACGCTGACGGTCAGGGACGGACTCACCTGGCACGACGGTGAGGATGTCGTCGCTCAGGACGTCGTCAACCAGCTGAAGCTCGACATGTACAGCGGCGGGACGTTGCGCGACTTCGTCGACGACGCGTCGAGCAGCGTCGAAGCCGTCGACGAGCAAACGGTCGAACTCACGCTCTCGGAGCCGGTCAACAGCGAGATCGTCCTCGGCCTGCTCCAGCCGA
Organism: Natronococcus sp. JC468; assembly: GCF_012163165.1. NCBI lineage: Archaea > Methanobacteriati > Methanobacteriota > Halobacteria > Halobacteriales > Natrialbaceae > Natronococcus > Natronococcus sp. JC468. The sequence continues at coordinate 14,153 of NZ_JAAVUO010000017.1, read as the reverse complement.
CGCGACTCGTTGCGAAGGACAGCGAGTACGGGGAGTACGTCGAACGACTGGACGATGCCGACGGCGACGACGAGGAAGTCGAGATCTACGGCGAACTCACGGATTGGGCCGTCGACGAGCCGATCGGCTGCGGTCCGTTCCAGTACGAGGAGGCAGACTCCCAGCGGACGCTGCTCACGAAGTTCGAGGACCATCCGGATGCAGACAACATCGACTTTGAACAGGTCGAGAACCGGCACATGCCGTCGAACGACGCGCGCTGGAGCGCGCTCCAGAACGACGAGATCGACGGCGACGCGACGCTGTTCATGCCCCAGAACCAGGTCAATCAGCTCCCCGATCACGTCCAGATCGCAGAGATTCCGCGCCACTGGGGGATGGGGCTAATCTTCAACTACGAGGACGAGCACTTCGGCCAGCGCGAGGTGCGACAGGCGATCGCCCACGTCATCCAGCGCGACCTGGTCGCCGAGAATTCCGGTGCCGGAACCGGGTCGAAACTCGGCGTGAAGTACCCCAGCGGGATCACCGGCGACTTCACGAATCGCGTCGAGGACGAGTGGCTCGATGGCGTCGTCGACGAGTTCGAACCATACGACCACGACGAGGGACGCGCCGAGGAACTCCTGGAGGAAGCAGGCTACGCTAAGGAGAACGACGTCTGGGTCGACGGAAACGGCGACCCGATCGAGATCCCGATCAAGGTCCCGAGCGGTTTCTCTGACTGGGTATCGGCAGTTGAAACCGTTGTCGACCAGCTCCGTCAGTTCGGATTCGAGTCGGAGATGCTTACCCGGGACGTCGGCACCTACTTCGGACAGGACTTCCCGGACGGGGACTTCGTCGCCGGCGTTGAGGGCTGGGCGAACTATGACCAGGCCTACCCCTACTACCACTTCGATCACCTCTACACGGGCGGGGAGGGGAGCATCCAGGCCGCCGCGAACTTTCCGGACGAGTTCGAGGTGGCACCCCTTCACGACGAGGTGCGTGACGGCGACGCGATCGACCCGACCGAGATCATCGACGAACTCGCACGGACCGGCACCGAGGAGTCGGACGAGTAACCGAACCCGCCACCAGCAATGAATTACGTACTCAAACGAACCGCGCAGGCGATATTCACCGTCTTCGCGACGATCTCGCTTACGTTCGGCCTCGTTCGGCTGCTCCCGGGGGGCCCGGTCGACTACCTCCGGGCACAGATGCTCCAACAGGGCGGCGACCTCACCACCGAACAGATCAACCGGCAGATCGAGGCCCAGACGAACATCGCCGTCGACGAGCCGCTGTACGTCCAGTACATCGACTACATGGCGAGCATCCTCATGGGCGACTTCGGCGAATCCACGTGGCACGGCGATCCGGTGGTCGACATCCTCGGCAGCGCGATCCCCTGGACGATCTTCATCATGTCGGTCTCGCTGTTCCTCGCGTTCGTCATCGGGATCAGCCTGGGCTCGTTCATGGCCTACCGGGAGGGGAGTCGCTTCGACGTCTCTTCAACGATCGTGGCGCTGCTGTTGAACTCGACGCCGAGCTACGTCGTCGGGCTCCTCGCACTGACGTTTCTCGCCTACCGCGGCGGGCTGTTCCCGACAGGCGGACACTACGCCTCCGGGCTCGAGCCAGGGCTGAGCCCCGAGTTCCTGCTCAGTGTGGCCCACCACGGCGCCCTGCCGATTCTCTCGATGACGGTCGTCGCGTTCGGTGGCTGGGCCCTCGACATGCGCGGCAACAGCATCCGGGTGCTCGGCGCCGACTACCTGCACGTCGCCCGACTCCGCGGGCTGCCGGAGCGGCGAATCGCGCTCCGGTACGTCGCCCGAAACGCCATCTTGCCGATGTATACCGGCCTCATGATCGCCATCGGGACAATGATCGGCGGCGCGGTCATCATCGAGGAGATCTTCTCCTATCCGGGCGTCGGCTACTATCTCGTCAGCGCGATCGACCAGCGGGACTACCCGGTGATGATGGGCGCGTTCATCCTGATCACCGTCGCCGTCGTTATCGGCATCTACGTCGCCGACCTGACCTACGGCAAACTCGACCCCCGCGCCAAGCGAGGTGAGTCCCGTGAGTCGTACTGAGACCTCCGACTTCGAGACGCTCTCGGAGACGCAGCTCACGCGATCCGAGCGGTACCGCCAGCTGGTCGACGAACTCGTGCTCGCGCCGATACGAATCGTCTGGCACGACTGGCGGGCCCGCATCGCCGTCGTCATCATCTCGGGGTTCCTCTTCCTGGGCACCGTCGGCGTCCGTCTCGTCGAGGAGCCCCGGACGAACCAAGGCGGTCGGCTCGTCGGCGCCTTCCGGACGCTCGAGCACCCGCTCGGGACCACCGCTTCCGGTGTCGACATCCTCTCGCAGATCACGTATGCCACGGTCCCGATGCTTCAGATGATCACCGCGGGCGCGGTGTTCTCGGTAATCATGGCGACGGTCATCGGCACTACATCCGGCTACAAGGGTGGGCTCGTCGATCGCGTCCTGATGACGCTGACCGACGTGTTACTGACGATCCCCGGGCTGCCGCTGGTGATCGTCCTCGCGGGCGTCCTGCCGATCGCGGGCAACCCCTACGCCATCGGCGTCCTGCTGTCGATCAACGCGTGGGCCGGGCTCGCCCGCGCGCTGCGCTCGCAGGTGTTGACCCTGCGCGACGCCGAGTACGTCGAGGCCTCGCGGATCATGGGGATCTCGACGCCCAAGATCCTCTCGGCGGACATCATCCCCAACCTGATGCCCTACATCACGATGAACTTCGTCCAGCAGGCCCGGGCCGTCATCTTCGGCTCGGTCGGACTGTACTTCCTGGGGATTCTGCCGTACAGCCGCACTAACTGGGGGGTTATGATGAACGACGCCGTCAGGCAGGCCGGCGCGACGTCGTCGGCCACGGCGTTCCACTGGCTGTTGATGCCGATGCTCGCCGTAATCCTCCTCTCGATGGGGCTGACGCTGTTCGCACAGTCGGCCGACCGGCTGTTCAACCCGCGGGTGCGCGCCCGCCACGCGAAGTCGATCGGCGGAGACGATACTGACGAGGTGAGTTCCTAATGGCAGACGCGACACAACGATCCGCAGCGGCACAGCACGACCGGAACGACGAGCGAGCGGACGACGTCGTCTTCTCGCTCGAGAACGTTAGCGTCGAGTTCGATATGGAGCGGGGAACCTCCCGCGTCGTCGACGATGTGGACTTCGAGGTCCACCGCGAGGAGATCATCGGCATCGTCGGCGAGAGTGGCTCCGGCAAGTCGATGCTCGCGAACGCGATGCTCGATGCCGTCGACGAACCGGGTCGGCTCGCGGGCGACGTGACCTATCACCCCGCGGAGGGCGATCCGATCGACGTTCTGGAACTTTCGGACCGCGAGCTCAAGGCGTTCCGCTGGGAGGAGGTTTCGATGGTCTTCCAGGGAGCCTCGCGGTCGTTCAACCCGACGATGACAATCCGGGGCCACTTCGAGGAGACGCTCGACGCCCACGGCGCCGACCGCGGGGTCGGCATGGAGCGCGCCCGCGAACTGCTCTCGGATCTGTACCTCGACGCCGAGCGCGTACTCGACTCGTACCCGCACGAACTCTCCGGCGGGATGTCCCAGCGCGCGCTGATCGCGCTGAGTCTGATTCTCGAACCCGAAGTGCTGGTGATGGACGAGCCGACCGCCGCGCTCGACTTGCTGATGCAGCGGTCGATCCTCAGCCTGCTGTCGGATCTCCAGGAGAAGTACGACCTGACGGTCGTGTTCATCACCCACGACCTCCCGCTGGTCGCGGGGCTGGCCGACCGGCTCGCGGTGATGTACGCGTTCGATCTCCGCGAGGTCGGACCGACCGAAGCCGTCGTTCGAAACCCCTCCCACCCCTACACACGGGCACTCCTCAAGGCAGTCCCCAACCTCGACGCACCGCTCGAGACGATGCAGCCGATCGAGGGTTCGGCGCCCGATCCGGTGAACATCCCGCGGGGGTGTACGTACGCGCCACGGTGTCCGATCGCGACCGAGGAGTGTCGGTCGACGAAGCCGCACTTCCAGGCGGTCAACGACGGGGCCGACCACGAGGTGACCTGCTTCCACTGGGAAGACGCCGACGAGGCCGTCGACCTCGACGCGCGGGCCGGGACGGCCGACGAGGGGAGGGAGGTGAGTCGATGACCGTCGACCCGTTCGTTTCCCTCGAGAACGTCGAGGTCCACTTCGAGAAGGAGCAGGGGCTCGTCGAGGGGCTGTTCAACGACCCCGACCGGGTCAAGGCCGTCGACGATGTCTCGCTCGAGATTCCAGAGAACGACGTCGTCGCGCTCGTCGGCGAATCCGGCTGCGGCAAGACTACGCTCGGGAAGGCCGCTATCGGGGTTCAGCGCCCGACGGGCGGCAGCGTCCGGTACCGCGGTCAGGATATCTGGGCGGCGAAGGACGGAATGGGCGAGATCCCCTACGAGCGGATCCGCAAGTCCCTGCAAATCATCCATCAGGATCCCGGCGGCTCGCTCAACCCGAACCGAACGGTGATGAAGAGCCTCACGACCCCGCTGTCGCGGTGGCAACCCGACATGGATAGCGAGGACCGCCGGGCTCGCGTCCTGCGGATGCTCGAACGGGTCGGGATGAAGCCGCCGGGCGACTACGCGAGTCGCTACCCGCACCAGCTCTCGGGGGGCGAACAGCAACGCGTCGCGCTCGTCCGGGCACTGTTGATGAACCCGGATCTCATCCTGGCCGACGAGGCCGTCAGCGCGCTCGACGTCTCGCTGCGGGTGGAGACGATGGACCTGCTGCTCGAACTCCAGGAGGAGTTCGGCACCTCGTTCCTGTTCATCAGTCACGACCTCTCGAACGCTCGCTACCTCGCGGAGAACGCGGGCGGCCGCCTCGGGGTGATGTATCTCGGCGAACTCGTCGAGATCGGCCCCGCCGAGGAGGTGCTCCAGAACCCGAAACATCCCTACACGAAGGTGTTGCGGTGGGCGACCGCCGACGTCGACCCCGACGGCTGGGAGGCCCAGGAGCCGCCGGTTCGGGGGATCGACATCCCCGATCCGGTAAACCCGCCGTCGGGCTGCCGGTTCCACCCCCGCTGTCCGGAGGCCAGGGAGATCTGTACCGGCGAGACGCCCGCACTCTCGGACGAATCGGCGGCGAGCCGCGACCACTGCGCGAAGTGCTTCCGGGACGATCCGAACCACGAGTACTGGTCCAGCGAGCCCCTCGAGGGAACCGAAGCCACACACCTTGAAACCCACTGAGATCCTTTCCCCCAGCACGGGGAACGGTATGCAAGAGACGAAACTCAGATCGCAGTTAGCCGCGTTTGGACTCTCCGAGAAAGAAGTTGATACCTATCTGACGCTGCTCGGGCTCGGCGAGGCGAAGACGAGCGCGATCGCCGACGAGTCCGGCGTCTCCCAGCGCTACGTCTACCAGATCGCCGAGGACTTGGAGGAGCGCGGACTGGCGATTGTGAAGGATCACGCGACGCCGACAACGATCGCCGCCGTACCGCCGGAACAAGCCGTCGAGGGACTCGTCAGCCGACTTCGGTCGCTCCAGCCGGGACTGGAGAGTCGGTTCACCGAGGCTGCAACGCAGACGGCCTCGTTCAACGTGGTCAAGAGCCGTCAGACGGCGCTCAAGGAGATCCGACGGATCGTTAACTCGGCCAGCGAGGAGGCGTTCCTCGCGCTCCCGCACTACGCCGTCGAGAAGTTCGAGGAGGACCTCGAGGCTGCGTTCGATCGCGGCGTGATGATCGTGTTACACGAGGGCGCCATCGAGCCCCAGTCGCCGGAAGTCGCCGAGCGGCGGTTCGACGGCCTCGCACACGTCGTACGCCAGTGGCACCACGACATGTCGTTCGTCGCGACCGCCGACTCGACGTCCGGTATCGTCGGCGGGCGGCGGCTTCTCCGGAACGACGACAACGACAGGGAGGCCGTCGTGGTCTCGGAGTCCCACGTCGTCGGTTCGATGTTCGGCTCCTTCCAGGGCGGTTTCTGGGCGGCCGGCGAGGAGGTGTACATCGGCGAGCCCGTCTCGTTCCCCGCGAGCTACACGATGGCTCGTCCGACGGTACTTAATGCGGTGCTCGCACAGCTCGGTGGCCGCATGCTCCAGGCGGAGGTCTCGGGGTACACGACAGATACGGAGGAATCCCGGACAGTGACGGGCCGAATCGTCGAAATCCGGCAAGGACTCGTCGAACCGTTCACGAACTCGTTCCCCGTCGAGAACAGCCTCACGCTCGAGACGGACGACGGGGAGCGACTCACCGTCGGCGGCGCCGGGGCGTTCGTCGAGGATCTCCGGGCGAACAAGACGACGCTCCGTCCGGTCGAATGACGACGATTTGGCGGGTCATGTTCACGATGAACGCGATCCTGCTGGCCCTGCTGGCGCTCAGCTGGCCGTTTGTCGAACCCAGCTCACCGGCGGCGACGATCGCGCTCGTCAGCCTTGGATTCATCGTCGCCTCGATGCTCGGCCTCGCGGCGATTATCCGCTTGGAGTGGGAGCCGTTCCGGTAGTTCCGCTCGGGGACCGCGACGACCCTGCTCGCTGCCCGACCGCGCGAGCACAGCCGTCCGGTTTTTATCGGGGGATCGCCTACGGTCGGCCATGACGACGCTTGCGTTCGACGACGAGGGTGTCGACGTCGTGTACGAAGGGACCGAATTCCGCCTCGAGCGCGAACTCATCGAGGAGGCCACGGAGAAATCCTACTACGACGTGACCGACCACGAGGTGCTCAAGATCGTCGCCGAGCAGCCGAACCTGCAGGGCGAGCCCCGACGGGTCGGCGACATCCTTCCGAAGAACTGACGCGTCCGACGGCTACGCGTCTCGGATCCTCACGGCGTCCGCGTCCCGGTCGGCAGCGACGGCTACGCGTCGTCGCCGTAGCGCGTTGCCGCGGATTCGAACCCCAGCTCCGTTCGCTCGCGGCTGCGTCGCCCCTCGAGTTCGGCGATCGCCTCCGGATCCGGGGTGGCGTCGTCGTCGATCCGCGCCCACGAGCCGTGGACCCTGGCGTGGCACCACCGACAGAGGTACACCGTGATCTCGTGGGAGCGCTCGTCGGCCTCGGCGTCCCCGCTGGCCGACCCGCTTCCGTCGGCGTACGAGAGGTGGTGTTCCTCGAGCAGCGGGCGCTCGTCGTCGTGGGCGAGCCGTTTCTCCTCGAGGCCACAGCGCACACACTCCCGATCGCGGTTTCGCGACCGGAAGTGCGGGCAGTCGGCCGGCGTCTCCTCGCGGTCGGGATCGTGGACGGGACAGGCGTACTCCTCGGCCGCCCGCTCGCGGGCGAACGCCGGGTCGTCGTCGGGACGTTCGAAGGCGTACCGACACCGTCCGTCGTCGGTACAGCGGTCGCAGACGCCGGCGAACGCGTAGGGGTCGTCGACGCCGACGGACGTTCCTCGCGGCGTTTTCTCCATTGCCGTCCCGTTGGCGAGCGCGACGTTTCAACCTCTCGCCCCGAACTCACCGCTCGAGTTCGACGGGAAGCTTTTACCGCCGCGGTGGGCACTCGAGGGCGTGCGACTGCGCCACCACCCGAAATCCGGCGTCGCCCGCCGACTGGCCGCGACCGTGGAGACGGCCGACTCTACGCTGGCCCAGTTCCGCGGGCTCACCTTCCGCCGTTCGCTGCCCGAGGGGTACGCGCTCGCCTTCCGGTTCGGGTCGGCGCGGCCCCGCGACGTCCACATGCTGTTCGTGTTCGTGCCGCTGGACGTGATCTGGGTCGAAGAGGGCGTCGTACGGCGCGTCGAGCGTCTGCGGCCCTGGCGGGGGATCGCCCGCGAGCGAGCCGACCTGCTGCTCGAGCTGCCCGCGGGGGCGGCCGACGGCGTCGAACCCGGCGACGAACTGGTCCTCGAGCGGACGTAACCCTTCCGCCTCGAGCGCGTTCGGCCGCAGAAGATGCCGAGACCGGCGAGGTTAAGTCGCCCCGTCGGAATAGGTCGGGATACGATGGCACGAGATTCGTTCTCAACGCCGGAGTCCGAGGATAGAGGAAGTCGGGGCAACCCGGCTGGGCGCGAAATTCCAGGGCCGAGATAACCCTTCCTTCGTGACTACGACTCCGGAGCAGACGATCGCAGCCGACCGTACAGTGCGCCTTCTCGATACGACGCTTCGCGACGGCGAACAAGCCCCGGGTGTCTCCCTGTCGCCCGACGAGAAGGTCGAGATCGCCCGCGGGCTCGAGCGAGCTGGCGTCGCCGTCATCGAGGCCGGCAGCGCCTGTACGGGCGCGGGCGAGCGACAGGCGATCTCGCGGGTGACCGACCTCGACCTCGACGCTCGCGTGACGAGCTTCTGTCGCGGGATGACCAGCGACGTCGACCTCGCGCTCGAGTGCGACGTCGACGGCGTCCATATCGTCGTCCCCGCCAGCGACCGCCACGTCGAGGGGAAGGTCGGCACCTCCCGCGAGGACAACCTCGCGAAGACGGCCGAGCTCGTCGAGTACGCTACCGACCACGACCTCTGGGTCGAGGTCATCGGCGAGGACGGCTCCCGGGCCGACCTGGACTACCTCGAGGAGCTGATGGGCGCCGCCCTCGAGGCCGGCGCCGACCGAACCTGCTTCGCCGACACCGTCGGCCACACGGGTCCCGAGCGCACCGCCGAGGCGGTCTCCCGGCTTGCCGAACTGGGTCCCGTCAGCGCCCACACTCACGACGACCTGGGGCTGGGCGTCGCGAACGCGATCTCGGCGGTGTCGGCTGGCGCCGATCTGGTCCACTGCACCGTCAACGGGCTCGGCGAACGAGCCGGCAACGTCGCCTTAGAGGAGGTCGCGATCGCGCTCGAGCACGTTTACGACGTCGAAACCGTCGAGCTCGAGGAGCTGTACGACCTCGCACAGCGGGTCTCGCGGGCGACGGGCGTGCCGCTGGCGCCGAACAAGGCCGTCATCGGCGAGAACGCCTTCACCCACGAGAGCGGGATCCACACCGACGGCACCCTCAAGGACGACAAGATGTACGAGCCCTACGCGCCCGAGACGGTCGGACGCGAGCGACGGCTCGCGCTCGGCAAGCACACGGGCCGGGCCGGCGTGGCGGCGACGCTCGAGGAACACGCGGTCGAGGCCGACCCCGACGAGGTCGCCGAGATCGCGACCCGCGTCACCGAGCTCGGCGACCGGGGTCGCCGCGTTACGGACGCCGACCTGCTCGCCATCGCCGAGGACGTCACTGGCGACGACCGCGAGCGGGTCGTCGAGCTGCTGGATCTGAACGCCACCAGCGGCGGTGCCGTCCCCACCGCGAGCATTCGCCTCGAGGTCGAGGGTGAGGAACGGGTCGCCAGCGGCACCGGCTCTGGACCCGTCGACGCCGCCGTCTCCGCGGTGCGGGAGGCGCTCGGGTCGATGGCCGACGCCGAACTCGAGTCCTACCACGTCGACGCCGTTACCGGCGGGACCGACGCCGTCGTCACCGTCGAGGTGACGATGGTCCGAAACGACCGCTCGGTGACTGTCGCCCGCAGCGAGGCCGACATCACGCGTGCGAGCGTCGAGGCGATGGTCGACGCGCTCGATCGGTTGCTCGGGCGGGACGCGCAGCCGCTCGCGCCCGCGGACGACTGACGCGTCGCTTGACGCGTCTCTTTTCCGGCTCTGTTCCGATTCGGCGCTCAGTGAAACGGCTGTCGATCGAGCACGTCCCAGGGATCGAACAGGTAGACGCTCGCGAGAAAGAGCGCGAGGACGACGACGAACAGCCGGGCCGCCGCACCGACCGAGATCGACGAGATCGGAAACAGCGTCGACGCGATCAGCGCCGCGACGCCAATCCAGAGCGTCCCGACGACGAGTCGCTGACGGAGCTCCATACCGGGCGATCGCGCTCGAGCGGTATGAATGTGGGTTATCTCGATCGCACCGGGGACCGCGAAGGGCCGTCGTCGCTCACAGCGACAGGTCGGATCCGCCGAACGTCCCGTCGTCGAGGGCGTCCTTGCGGACGTCGAGCTGGCCGACGTCCTCGTAGGCGACCGGCCCCGGGACCTGCTCGGCTTCCGGTCCGGGCTCGTTGCCGATGTAGAGGACGTTCGGATCGGTGTTGTATTCCTCGAGGAGCTTGAACGTCGACTCGGCGTCCCCGTACTCGCCTCGCAGGAGCTGCTCGGCCTCGTCCTCGGTCAGTCCGTCGCCGCCCTCCTCCTCGGCGGGCTCCTGGTCGCCCTCGAGGACCGCGATCGCCTCCTGGAGCTCCTCGTCGTCCGGATCGGCCTCGAGCGCGCGCGCGAGGGGAACGTTCTCGGCGTAGCGCTGGGGATCGCTCTCGGGGTCGTTCATGTCGCCGAACTGGATGGCGCCCGGCGGGCAGGCGTCCTCGCAGGCCGTACGGCCGACGAACTCCTCGCCCCGGTTGCCGTCCTGGCGGGCCGGGTCGAAGATGCACTTCTCCATGACGCCGCGGGGACCTCGGCCGCTAACCCAGCGGCCGCGTTCGTCGTACATCATGTCCTCCCCGAGATCCTCCGATGGAGCGTCGACCTCGGGCTCGCTCCACTGGAAGTAGTTGACCCCGTAGGGACAGGCGACCTGGCAGTACCGACAGCCGATACAGACGTCGTAGTCGGTGAGCACGAGCCCACCCTCCTCGCGGGTGTGACGGGCCGTGGTCGGACAGACCTTCTCGCAGGGGGCGTCCGTGCAGTGCTGACAGGGGCGGATCAGCATGTTGAAATCGCGCGGGCTCTCGAAGTCGTCGGTATCGGGCGACTCGACAGTGCCGTCGTCGTAGGCGAGGATGTACATCCAGTTCGCCCCCTCGTTCCAGTTGTGCTCCTGGTTGCACGCGACCACGCAGGAGAGACAGCCGTCGCAGACTTCGAGATCCAGGGTCATCCCCCACTGGGTCCCCTCCTCGTCCTCGGCTTCCTCCTCCGCCACGGCCGGGGCGGGATCGGGCTCGTCACCGCCCTCGGCGGTCCCCCACGCGCCCAGGCCGACCGCGGCCGCGCCGACGCCCATCTTCTTCATGGTCTCGCGGCGCGATCCCGTTCCGTCGCCCGCGAAGCGCTCGAGCATCCCCCCGAGCGTCCCCTTCGCTTCCTCCATTGCGTTCTCGTAGGCCTCCTTGGTCGGGCGCTCGTCCTCGCCGAACTCCGCGAGGACATCCTCGTGGTACCGTTCGTGGAACTCGGCCTCCGAGAGCTCCCCCTTGGTAACCCGCAGGGCGTCCTCGGCCATCGCCATCCCGAGATCCGCATCGTAGTCGGTCTCCTCGAGCATGGCCCGGTACTCCTCCTCGGCGGCCTCCCCGAAGGGGTGAAACGGCTCGTTCTCGGGACCGCCCTCCTCGTCGGCGGTCATCGCGTCCGCTCACCCCGTCTCGTCGTCGGGACCGTACTGTGCTGTGACACCATGTCGGTTCGGAACTCCCTCCCATAGCTGCGGGGATAAAGCGGTTCCCTGCGAGGGATGGGCACTCATACCACGGGAAAAGAGCTCTAGAACGGACGAACGGTCACGGCTCCGTTCGAACGGGGGTCGGCGCGAGCGGCGGACTCGAGTTCTAGCGCCGAGCGGAAGTGCTGAACCGCGCGAGAACGTATCGGCCCCGAAATTCGGCGCACAGACTGCGCCGGCAACGGGTCAGTGGCTACCGGACGCGAGGTGGAGACCGACGATACCGACGACGATCACACCGATACACGCCACCCGAGCGAGCGTGGCCGGTTCGTCGAACAGGACGATCCCGAGCGACGCGGTTCCGACGGCACCGACGCCCGTCCACACTGCGTAGGCCGTGCCCACGGGGAGGTCCTTGACGGCCTGTGCCAGCAACACCATACTGATAACGAGGGAAACGACGGTTCCGAGCGTGGGCCACGGTTTCGTGAGTCCGTCGGAGTACTCGAGTCCGACCGCCCAGCCGATTTCGAACAGTCCGGCGAGCAACAGGAGATACCACGACATTTCACTCTCCGTCTTCCGACTCGACCGGGCTATAGTTTCGGTTCTCCGCCGATCCGCCGCGGCTCGGGGGTCGAGTACTCGCTGCCCGATGTCCGCCGCAAGTCCGTCCAGAGTCGGGCCGACGACGCCACGGCCGATCCGGACTGACCGACGACGACTCCCGAACCGATCGGCCGGGATGCGGGCGGTCGCCGCGAGAGTCGCACCTTCGAGCGGGGTCCGACCGGCGGAACGGCCACCGCACACCGACGCCGACCGCGAGTAGCTCGTACCCGCTCGCCAGGGATCCAGCGCGCTCGCGCCGACGCCGATTCCGACTACCGCGTATCGAGTAGCCGCACCGGATGTGCGGGTCGACGCGTGAGCAGCGCGTCGAGTTGCTCGAGACACGACGTGCCGCTGGCGACGACGGTGCGGTCCGCGGTGTTTTCCGTCGTGAACTGATCGACGAGCGCTTCGCCGACGTCCACGCTGAGTTCGTAGTACTCGGACTTGTACCCGAAGCTCCCGGCCATCCCGCAACACTCCACGTCCGAGGTCGTGACGTCGAACCCGCAGTCCTCGAGAACTGCTACCGTATAGGGCTCGAGATCGAGCGTGCGCTGCTGGCAGTGGCTGTGGTAGGCGATCCGCGTGTCATCCCCCTCGGGGAGCGCGTCGAGGTCGGCGCCGTTTTCCAGCAGACCGTAGACGTACTCCATGACCTCGTAACTGTGGTCTTTCAGCGCGGCGTAGTTGTCCTCGGGGAGGAGTCGCTCGTACTCCCGGTGGAACATCGCGAGGTCCGATGGCTCCACGACGACGACGTCGTGGCCCGCGGCGACGGCGGGTGCGAGAGCATCGTAGACGTCCTCGGCGTTGGACTGGGCGGTCGCCACCATCCCCTGTGAGAGCGGTGCACGCCCGCTCTCGCCGGCAGCCGGGACGTCGACGCGGACGTCGAGCGCCTCGAGGACGCGGACGGCGGCCTTCCCGCGCTCGGTGCGCACGTAGTTCGTGTACGCGTCGGGATAGAGCGCGACCTGACGGCGCGCCTCCTCGGGTTCGACTCGCGGTCCACGGTTCTCGAACCACTCGACGAGGGATTCGCGCTCGAACGCCGGGAGTTCGCGTCGGCTATCGACGCCGAGAGTCCGCTCCAGCAGGGAGCGGGCGGGCCCGGTCTGTGCGACCCAGTTCGAGAGCGGTGCGAACGCCGACCCGAGTTTCGCCAGCGTATCGAAGTTTCCGAACAGGCGCTTTTGCAGGTCGACTCCGCCGGGTTCCTCGTCGGGTGTGAGCCCGTCTACGAGGAAGTCGAGATCCCCGTCCGTGCCGCGGTTGATGCGGTCGCGGACGACGGTGTTGATCCACGGGATGTCGATCTTCACCGGACACTGATTCACGCACCGACTGCACCCCGTACAGAGGTCGTTAAACTCCGCGGCGCTGTCGGCGCCGTGGACGCCGGCTTCCCAGCCGGTAGCGATACCGCCCGAGTACGTCTCGCCGCCGAAGGCGTGGCCGCCGACGTGCTGGAAGTTCGCACACGAGTTCGCGCACGCGGAACACCGGATGCAGTACAGCGTCTCCCGGAGCTGGTCGTCCTCGCGCATCTCCATGCGGCCGTTGTCGATGAGCACGAGGTGGAATTCGCGATCGTCGCTGGAGCCGAGTTCACCGTCCCCATCGAAGATCGGCGAATCGCCGGGCGGCGTGAAAAGCGAGACGTAAGAGGTGATGTCCTGTCCGGTCCCCGACCGACCGATGAGTTCGACGAACGGCTGCAGGTCCTCGACGCGGGGCACGAGCTTCTCCACGCCCGCGACCGCGATGTGGGTGTCCGTCGCCTGCACGCACTTGCGAGCGTTGCCCTCGCTCGTAACCAACGCGAGCGTGCCGGTGTCCGCCGTGACGAAGTTCGCCCCGGTCATGCCAACTTCGGCGTCCACGATCTTCTCACCGAGATACTCGCGGGCGAACTGTGTCAGTTCCTGGGCGGTTTCGAGGGGTTTCTCCGGATCGAAATACGCGTTGAACAGCTCCGCGATCTCCTCGCGAGACTTGTGGATGGCCGGTGCGACGATGTGCGAGGGCGCCTCGTCGGCGACCTGCAACACGAATTCGGCGAGGTCGGTCTCCCAGACGTCCGACCCGCTGGCCTCCAGGGATTCGTTTACCTCGATCTCCTCGCTGGTCATCGACTTCGATTTTACGAC
>NZ_JAAVUO010000016.1:0-92185 GCF_012163165.1 Natronococcus sp. JC468 | reverse complement strand
GCCCCCTTGCCCCCCGCCTTCCGCCGCCCCGGGGAGGGGCTCCCCCGTGGGCGACCGCCCCGCCCGCGGCGATCAGTTCGTGGGGGGCCGCGCCCGACGCCGCGACGGCCGCCGCGAGTTCGTCCGACGGCGTCGCCTCCTCGCGGACCGTCTCGACGGCCCGCTCGTACTCCGCGGCCTGCTCGTCGTCGAGTTCGGCCGCCGCGATCGCCTCCTCGACGGCGGCGTCGCGTTCGCTCGCCGCGGCAGCGGCGGCCACCTCGTCGCCCGCGGCGCTCGCGAGCTCGCGTTGCATCTCGAGTTCCGCGACGTCGAGCAGCCCCTCCTCGAGCGCGCCGCGTCGCTGCTCGAGGGCGTCCTGCTGGGCCCCGGAATCGGCCGCGGTCGCCCGTTCCACCTCGTCGAGTTCGATCTGGGCGCGGAGCGACTCGACGACGCCCTCGTACTCGGCGGCCTGCTCGTCGTCGAGCTCGGCCTCGTTCGCGGACTCTGCGACCGCGGCGTCGATCTCCTCCTCGATGGCGGCCGCCTCCTCGTCGTCGCCCGCGGCGCTCGCGAGCTCGTACTGCGCCTCGAGTTCGGCGACCTCGTCGAGTCCGTCCTCGAGCGTCTGACTCCGGTTCTCGAGGGCCGCCTGTCGGTCCTCGAGCTCGGCCGCCCGTTCCTCGAGGGTCTCGCGTTCCTCCTCCAGCGCCGCGGCGTCGGCCTCGAGCCTCTCGTACTCCTCCTGGAGCACGCCCACGGTCGCGCCGGTGTAGATCTCCTCGCGGGCCGCGGTCAGCTCCTGGTACTCGGGGGGGAGCTCGGCCTGGCGCTCGAGGGTCCAGCGGTTGGACTCGACCTCGCGGGCCTGGGACGCGAACTCCTCGTACTCGGCGGTCTGGTTCTCGTCGAGGTCGGCCTCGCTGGTGGTCTCCTCGATCGTCGCCTCGATCTCGCTCTCGAGGTCGGCCGCCGTCTCGTTGTCGCCCGCTGCCAACGCGTTCTCGTACTCGCGCTGGAGCGCGACGACCTCGTCGAGCCCCTCGGTGAGGGTCTCGTTTCGCCGCTCGAGGGCGGCCTCGCGCTCCTCGAGTTCCGCGCTTCGCTGCTCGAGGGACTCGACCCGTTCGTTCGTGATCGCGGCGATCGCGACGACGTTCTCGACGCCGATGATCGACTCGTTTTCGACGAGGGTCCCGTTGATCGAGTCGTTGTTCCTGATCTCCTGTTGGAACTCCAGCGAGGAGAGCAGCGACTCCTTCGAGAGGGCGTTGCCGTCCTCGTTTCTGTGTATCAGCTGGACGGTGGTCGTATTCTCGTCGCCCTCCGCGGCGAACTCCTCGTCCATCTCCTCGAGGGCCCGTGCCTCCTCGGACTCGCCCTCGAACTGGTCGAGCGAGGAGTCGTCGTCGACCATCGGCGCCCCGGCGCCGACGAGCGCCGTCGTCAACAGCAAAACGACGATGACGATCTTGGAGTGGGACGTGACCCCCTTCGCGATACGGTCCGGGAGGCTCATTCGCTCACCTCCGTACTAACCGCGGTTCGAACCGGGAAGAACATTCTGTTGTTACGATCCTACAAACTCACTGCTTATACCAGTTCGGATCTCGAATCCGCCGCCAGCGGCCGGTATCGGCGTCGCTCTTCGGGGGGCTTTCGGGAGAACGACGCTGTCGTCACGACCGTCGGGCTACTCGATCGAGACCGTCTGCAGGTCCTCTGCGAACCTGACGTCGCCGTCGTAGTGGGCCCCGATCGACTCGAGCATCTCCTCGTGGCGACCGTCGGTGTGGGGGTAGAGATGGGTCAGGTAGACCCGGCCGATCTCCCGGCCCGCCAGCTCGCGGCCGAGCGTGTCGGGGGTTGGGTGGTTCGAGACGTCGACGTCGTCAGGGAACGAGCAGTCGTGGGCCAGGATCGCCGACTCCTCCGCGAAGTTCGCCAGCCCGGCGAAGGCCTCGCTGTCGCCGCTGAACGTGAACAGGTTCCCGAACCGGTAGGCCAGACACGGCAGCGAGTGACGCGTCTCGTAAGCCGAGACGTCGAATCCCGCGACCGAGAACTCGCCGGGGTGGACCTCCCGGAGCTGCAGGTCGAGTTTTCCCTGCATGTACTCGTGGACCGCAAGCAGCTCGTCGACCAGGGACTTCGTTCCCTGCGGGCCGACGATCTCGAGGTGGCCCTCGCCGGCGAGCCACCGCGCTTTCATCAGCGGCAGCAGGTCGGCGACGTGGTCGAGGTGGTGGTGGGTCAACAGCACCGTCGAGACGTTCTCGTAGCCGACCCCGGACTGCTGCAGCCGGTGGAGGACCCCGGACCCGCAGTCGATCAGCAGCGTCCGGCCCTCCTCCTGGAGGAGGACGCCGGTCTGGAAGCGTTCGCCGGTCGGCATCGCGCTGCCCGTGCCGAGAAACGTGACGCGCATACCCGCCCCTGAGATGGCGCACCCGATAAGGCTGGCTCTCGGTCGCCGCATCCGTCACCGATTACTCGCCCGCCCGCGGAGTCGCGGGTATGCGCGCTGCAGTACTCGAGGCCTACGGCGAGGAACTCGCGATCGAGGACGTTGACCCCCCGGAACCCGACCCCCACGGCGTCGTCGTCGACGTCGAGGCCTGCGGGATCTGTCGGAGCGACTGGCACGCCTGGCGAGGTCACGGCGAGTGGGCCGACGACCGGGTCCCGATCGGACAGATCCTGGGCCACGAGCCCGCCGGGACGGTCGCCCGCGTCGGCGACCGCGTGAGCCGATTTGAGCCCGGCGACCGCGTCGCGATCCCGTTCAATCTCGGCGAGGGCTCCTGCCCGCAGTGTCGGAACGGTCACGGGAACGTCTGCGAGGACGGTTACGCGCTGGGGTTCGAGGAGACGGTTCCCGGCGCGTTCGCCGAGCAGGTCGGCGTCCCCCACGCCGAGTTCAACGCCGTGGCGCTCCCCGACGCGGTCTCGACGGTCGAGGCCGCCGCGCTCGGCTGTCGGTACGTCACCGCCTTCCACGCGCTGGCTCACCGGGCCGACCTCGAGGCGGGCGACTGGGTCGCCGTCCACGGCTGCGGCGGGCTCGGCCTCGCGGCCGTCCAGATCGCGGGCGCGCTCGGGGCCAACGTCGCGGCGGTCGACGTCCGCGAGGCGCCCCTCGAGCTGGGGACCGAGCTGGGCGCCGACGCCACGGTGGAGGCGGGCGACGGCGTCGACGTCCCGGCCGATCTCGAGGCCGTCACGGCCGGCGGCGCCCACGTCTCCGTCGACGCGCTGGGGCGGGCCGAGACCTGCCGGAACAGCGTCGACTGTCTCCGGACCCGGGGGACCCACGTGCAGGTCGGTCTCACGACCGATGCCGAGCGCGGCGAGATCCCCCTGCCGATGGACGAGGTCACACGCTGGGACGTCACGATCGTCGGCTCGCGGGGGATGCCGCCGTCGCGGTACGACGAACTGCTGCGGATGATCGAATCGGGACGCCTCGAGCCCGGCGCGCTCGTCACCCGGGAGGTCGCCCTCGAGGACGTCTCGGAGCGCCTGGCGGCGATGTCGGGCTACGGAACCCGCGGTATCGAGGTCGTAACCGAGTTCTGATCGCCGTCCGCTCGCGTTCCGGCGCGCTCGCTGCCGGGCCGTCGAAACGAACGGGAACCGACCGCTCGAGCGCGATCTCGACGTTCGATCCGGCGCTCCCATCGTCGAATCTGTATCCAACCCGAACTCGCATCAGTCGGCTTTCGGACTCCGCCCCGCGAGCGAGCCGGACCCCGGTTTCACTTTCGCTCCGCCAGCCAAACCCTCTTGGGCCGCGCCCGCCCAGCTCGGGGTGATGGACGGGGCCGACGAACTCGCGTTGCCGCCCGACGACGAGCTGCCGTTCGATCCGGACGCCGTCACGATCGAAGACGGCGACGTCTTCGACCTGCTCGAGCCCGCGGTCCGAGAGTGGTGGCTCGAGGCGTTCGGCGAGTACGTCCCGGAGAACGACGGCTTCTTCACGCCGCCCCAGGAGGGCGCGATCCCGAAGATCGACGCGGGAACGAACACGCTCGTCTGCGCTCCGACGGGTTCGGGGAAAACGATGGCGTCGTTTACCGCGATCATCAACGAGCTCTTCCGCCGGAGTCGGGAACGAGACGACGGTCTCGAGAACTCGGTCTACTGTCTGTACGTCTCGCCGCTGAAGTCGCTGGCCAACGACATCCACCGCAACCTCGAGGTGCCCCTCGAGGGGATCGAGTCGATCGCCGAGGAACGCGCGGCGTCACCCGCCGCGGAACGCTCGAGCGGTGAAACAGCGAGGAACGGCGAGGGCGTCGGCGAGATCCGCCACGCGATCCGCCACGGCGATACGGACTCGAGCGAGCGCCAGAAGATGCTCGAGGAGACCCCCCACATCCTCAACACGACCCCCGAGACGCTCGCAATCCTGCTGAACTCCCCGAAGTTCCGCGAGAAGCTCCGGACGGTGGAGTACGTCATCGTCGACGAGATCCACTCGCTGGCGGCGGGCAAACGGGGGACGCATCTGTCGGTGAGCCTCGAGCGCCTCGAGGCGATGGCCGAGGACGAGCTCACCCGGATCGGCTGCTCGGCGACGATCGAACCGCTCTCCGAAGTGGCCGAGTTTCTGGTCGGACGGGACAAACCCGGAGGCGAACCGCGACCCTACGAGATCGTCGACGCCCGCTTCGCCCGCGAGTTCGACATCGAGCTCGAGTCGCCGACCGACGACCTGATCCACACGCCCCGCGAGGTCGTCCAGGATCGCTTCTACGAGCGTCTCCACGAGCGCGTGCAGGATCACACGAACACGCTCGTCTTCACGAACACCCGCTCGGGCGCCGAACGGGTGCTCCACAACCTCCGCGAGCGCTTCGACGCCTACGACGAGGCCAACTCGGCGTGTCACCACGGCAGCCTCTCGAAGGAGGTCCGCCAGGACGTCGAGGGCCGGCTGAAAGCGGGCGACCTCGAGGTCGTCACGTCCTCGACCTCGCTCGAACTGGGGATCGACATGCCCCACGTCGACCTCGTGGTGCAGGTCGGTTCCCCGAAGTCGGTCGCCGCTCTGCTCCAGCGGGTCGGACGGGCGGGTCACCGCGTCGGCCAGACCGTGACGGGGCGGGTGATCGCGCTCGATCGGGACGAACTGCTCGAGTGTGCGGTGATGCTCGAGAAAGCCGAGGAGGGGTTCGTCGACTCCGTTTCGATCCCCGAGGACGCCCAGGACGTCGCCGCCCAGCACGTCTACGGGATGGCGATCGCCGAGATCCGTCCCGAGAGCGAGGTGACGGCGATCCTCAGGCGGGCCTACCCCTACCGGAACTACGCCGAGGAGGAGTGGGAGTCGCTCTGTCGGTACCTCACCGCCGAGTACGCCGGCCTCGAGGAGAAGAACGTCTACGCGAAGATCTGGCGCGACGAGAACGACCCGCCCGACGGCGAGCACCACCACGAGGAGTTTTCCGTCGGCGAACCCCTCATCGGCAAACGGGGTCGGCTCGCCCGGGTGATCTACATGACCAACATCGGGACGATTCCCGACTCCTTTACCTGCGACGTCCGCACCCGCGCGAGCGACGAGTGGGTCGGCCAGTTAGACGAGAACTACCTCGACACCGTAGAGAAGGGCGACGTCTTCGTCCTCGGGGGCGAGCGCTTCGAGTACCGCTACCGCCGGGGCTCGAAGGTGTACGTCGACCGCACGAGCGCGCGGCCGACGGTCCCGTCGTGGTACTCCGAGCGACTGCCGCTGTCGTACGACCTCGGCCGCGAGATCCTGGCGTTTCAACGCCGGCTGCTCGAGCACTACGAGGCGGGCGGGCCCTCCCGCGTTCGGGGCTGGCTGCGGGGGTTCCCGCTCGACGATAACAGCGTGCGGGCGATCGCGCGGCTGTTCGACCAGCAGATCCGGTACGCCGGGGACGAGAGCGTCAGCACCGACGAGCGCCTCGCGATCGAGGTCGAACGCGACCGCGAGGAGTACGAACGCCGCTACTACGTCCACTCGACCTACGGCCGGAAGGTCAACGACGGCCTCTCCCGACTGCTCGCGTACCGCTGTGCCCAGGAGGCGACGGCCAACGTCACGGTCGCCGTCGCGGACAACGGCTTCGCCCTCTCGATGCCGCTGAACCGGAAGATCGACCTCGAGGGGATCTTCGCGGACCTCGATCCCGAGGACGTCCGCGAGGACCTCCGGGCCGCCCTCGAGGGGACCGACCTGCTCCAGCGGTACTTCCGGATCAACGCCACGCGGGCCCTGATGATCCTCAAGCGGTACAAGGGCTACGAGAAGTCGGCCAGCGAACAGCAGGTTTCCAGCGAGATGCTGCTGGGGCTCGCGCAGGATCTCGAGACGTTCGCGGTGATCGAGGAGACCTACCGCGAAATTCTGGAGGACAAGCTCAACGTCGCCGAGATCGAGGGGATCGTCGACGCGATCGATTCGGGCGAGCTGGCGGTCGAGCGCCAGCTGCTGGACTCGCCGACGCCGCGGGCGTTCGGGCTGGCGACCCTGTCGGCCAGCGACGTCGTCCTCGCCGAGGACGAGAGCGCCGCCCTGCAGGCGTTTCACGAGCGCGTGCTCGAGGAGATCGGCGAGGAGTCGCTCCGGCGACTCTCGAGCGAGGGCTGACCGCCGACGGCGGTCAGTTAACTGGAATTAGGCGCTAAGACCCCTTCCTCAAGGAGCAACGCAGGGAGCGAAGCGACCGAGTAGCGTTAACGAGAGCTCCGCTCTCGTCAACGCCTGTGGAGACTGCGCTCCCTGTGGACACTGTTGTGTCTGCAAAGCGCGTTTGTCGAGGGAACCTCGACAGGCTGTCAGACACAGTCTGACAACGTCGTGGAAACAGGAAGCCCCATCTGCTCACGGGCACGAAGCGCCCGTTCGCATGGTCCGTGAGACCTCCGGTCTCACGCTACCCTCACGGAGCGAACCGCGTCAGCTGTAAGCGAGTAGGGTGGGGTAGTTCACCGACGGAAAGGGACGACGGTAATCGCGCCCGTCACTGGACGATCGAAGGTGGCCCGAACGGGCGAGGCCGCCGTCGGCGTGCGAACCGAACACGTAAACAGTGGTAATCACGATACTACGAACCATGAGCGACGCGCCCGACTGGGAGTTCAAGGACCGCGACATCGCGATACTCAGCGAGCTGGCCGAGGATCCGCAGCTTTCCTCGCGGGAGCTGACCGACGTCCTCGAGGACGAGTACGGCATCGACGTCTCCCACGTCACCGTCAGCGAGTCCATTCGTCGGATGCGCAACGAGGGCGTTTTCCGGGAGGCGATCGTCCCCAACGAGGAGTACTACATCTTCGCGCTGTTCGAGTTCAAGTTCAACACCGAGGGCTTCGCCGACGGCTGGCGCGCGGCGATGGAGCACATCCGCGACGACAAACACACCCTCTTTTTCTTCCTCTCAGACGGCGAGTACCAGTGGAAGACGGTGATGATGTTCCGGGATCGCGAGGAGGTTTCCCGGTGGATCCACGACTGTTACTCCGAGCACGGTAACGTCATCGCGAACGTTCGAAACTCGGCGGTCCACAACGTCCTCAAGTTCCGGACCGACCCGGAGATCTACGAGGACCTGGGAGAGGACGCCTAGTCGAGGCGGTAGCGCAACAGCGCCGCGATCCCGCCGAGGTTCGAGAGCTGCTCGCCGGGCGGGAACTCGCTCGAGAACACGGTCACCTCGCCGCCTTTCTGCTCGGCGGTGCGAACGACGTCGTCGACGTCGATCCCCCATTCCCCGTCGGGACCCCGCTCCTGACGGAGTCGGTCGTCGACGATCAGCAGGCGCTCGATCGCGCCGTACTCCGCGGCCTGCTTGACCTCGTCGGGGCCGTAGGCGGCCTTTGCGCCCTGGGCGATACGCTGGGTCAGCTCATCGATGTACTCGGCCTCGCGCTCAATGCGGGTCTCCTGTTGAACGTCCGCGACGGCGCCCCGTTTGAGGACCTCGTGGACGCCGCGGTCGCCGACCGCAGCCGCGTCGACCATCGTCACCTTCTCGGCGACCTCGGGTTCGTTCTCCTCGAGGTACTTGTAGGCGTCCTGTTTGGTGAAACCGGGGCCCGCGAGGATGATCGCGTCGGCGTCCTGGCGTTTCAACACGTCGCCGATCTCCGCGAAGAGCTCCGAGCGCTCGCGGGCGTACTCGCCCTTGCCCGTCGGTCCCGTAATGGTCGCTCGCTCCTCGGTGCCGTACTGGGCGACCGTGTGGACGTGGGCCTGGCCCTCCTCGACGGTCGCGATCGCGACGTCGGGGTTCTCGGTGGCCTCCTCGGCTTCCTCGAGACGGGCCTCCTGGTCGGGTTTGAACCGCTTTTCGATCGACAGCTCCTCGCGTTCCTCGACGTTCAGGGTGTGGTGAAAGCCCAGCTGGTCCTCCCGCGAGCAGGCGACGATCTCGCCGCCGACCCGCAGGCGGTTGGCGAACTTGTGGAATTCGACGGTCTCGACGGCGATAGCGACCCACATGTGCTCGCGCTCGCCGCCCGTATCGCGCATCTGATCGTCGTTGCGCTGGATCCGCCGGGTCGTATCGCCCGCGACGCGGTCGCCGGGCTCGAGGACGTACTGCAGGTGCCAGAGGTCGTCCACGCTCTCGGGGACGACGGTGAGCCGCTCGCGGCCCCCGTCGAGCCGCTCCCGGTCTTTGATCTGCATGGCCGTGCGTTTGCGCGGCGGGGGTAAGTGGGCTGCGATCCGGCGAACGGGCCCTCGAGCGTCCCGGTTCGGTCGTCCGACGTGCGCGCCGACGCGGCGGCGAACGCCGTCGTCGCACGGCTCGTCTATACGGGCAATACTCCCCGCTATCTCGGAGGGCCCGTTTCGCGATATCGCGGCTACGTCGCGCGATTATCGCTCTCGAGCCCGTCACGGGATCGGTAAGCGTTGCCCGGGGCGACGGATGAAGGCCCGTCGGGGCCGCAGTTCGGGCATGGCGATTGCACTGCGGACGCTCGACGACGGCGCGTGGATCAGCGTCAACGACAGCCGTCAGGTCAGCGTGAGCGACGTCTGGACGCTCTCCCGGGGCGTCTTCTGCGAGTGTGAACCGGCGTACGTCCTCCTCGAGGGCTTTTTCGGCACCGGCGTCGACGGCTCGATCGTCGTGGCCGACGCGGTCGGGCAGTGCCTCGAGTGCGGCACTCGCGACTCGATCGACCGCCTTCCCGTCGGCCGGATCGTCGACGGCGAGTTCAAGCCGTACGGTCCCGAGGGGATCCAGTCGACCGGCGACCCCGGCGCCGGCGCGGTGCGGCAAACGTAACCGGAACCCGCGAGAGGCGGGGAGAACTGACGTGAGGAAGGGGTGCTTATGGCGGCGGTTCGTAGCGGGGGATCAATGCCGAGTGACGTCGAGGAGTGGAAGGAGGAGCTCTACGGTACCGATATCCGCGCGGAGATGGAACGATTCGCCGAGGAGGGGTGGGAGGCGATCCCCGACGACGAGCACGACGCCTGGTTCGAGCGCTTCAAGTGGTACGGGCTGTACCACCAGCGCGCCGGCCAGGAGTCCTATTTCATGATGCGGATCGGTCCGCCGGGCGGCGTCCTCGAGCCGGGCCAGTTCCGGCGCATCGTCGAGATCGCCGACGAGTACTCCCGGGGGCCGACCGACAACCCCGTGTTCGGAAACGGCTGGCTCGACGTGACGACCCGGCAGGCCATCCAGCTTCACTGGATCCGCATCGAGGACGTCCCGGAGATCTGGGATAAACTCGAGGAGGTCGGGCTCTCGACGGTCCAGGCCTGCGGCGACTCCTGGCGAAACATCGTCGGCTGTCCCGTCGCCGGCAAGGACAAACACGAGCACGTCGACGCCGACTGGCTGGCGACGGAGCTCCACGACACCTACAAGGAGAACGAGGCCCACTCGAACCTCCCCCGGAAGTGGAAGGTGTCGGTCACGGGCTGTGACGAGGGCTGCGGTCAGGGCGACATCAACGACCTCGCCTTCGAGCCCGCCGAGAAGGAGGTAGACGGCGAGACGGTCACGGGCTACAACGTCCGCGTCGGCGGCGGCCTCTCGCGCAACGAGCCCCGGTTCGCTCGTGATATCGACGTCTTCGCGACGCCCGAGCGGGCCGTCGACGTCGCGGGCGGCATCTCGGCGCTGTTCCGGGACAACGGCGACCGCGACAACCGCTACAACGCCCGCATCAAGTTCCTCGTCGACGAGTGGGGCCCCGAGAAGCTCCGCGAGACCCTCCAGGAGGAGTACGTCGACTTCGAACTTCACACGGCGGGCGAGGACCTGCGGGAGTCGTACTCCTACAACGCCGGCGAGGCCGACGGCAAGCACGACCACGTCGGCGTCCACGAGCAGGTCGACGGCGACTACTACGTCGGCCTGAACGTCCTCGTCGGTCGCATCGGCATCGACGAGGGGTACGAGCTGGCCGACGCCGCCGAGGAGCACGGCTCCGGCGAGGTCCGGCTCACCCAGCGCCAGAACGTCATCTTCACGGACGTCCCCGAGGAGAACCTCGAGGACCTGCGCTCCGAGCCGGTGCTCGAACACTACAGTCCCGACCCCCACCCGTTCCAGCGCGGCTCGATCGCCTGCACCGGGACGGAGTTCTGCTCGCTCTCGATCGTCGAGACGAAGAACCGCCAGGTCCGCTACGCCCGCTGGCTCGTCGACAACGTCGAGCTACCCGAGGGCGTCGAGGACTTCCACATCCACCTCTCAGGCTGTACCGCCTCCTGCGCCCAGCCCCAGATCGCCGACGTCTCCCTGCGCGGGATGAAAACGCGCAAGGACGGCGAACCGGTCGAGGCGCTGGACATCGGCCTCGGCGGCGGGCTCGGCGAGGACCCGCAGTTCGCCTTCTGGGTCGGCGAGCGGGTTCCCGCCGACGAGGTGCCCGGCGCGATCGCGAACCTGCTCGAGAACTTCGCCGCAGCGCGCGACGACGAGAGCCAGAGTTTCCGGGAGTTCGTCGCCGAGCGCGACGACGACGAACTCGCCGAGCTGATCGAGCCCGAGGAGACCGACTACGAGGATCCGTTCATGCACAACACGAAGCGGACGTGGTACCCCTACGCCGAGGACGACGACATGGACGCGAGCCCCGCCCCTGCGAAGGCAGACGGGACTCCGCTCCCGTCCGACGACTGATACGGTCTGCTGTAACGATTTGTCGGCGCAACCGCAAGATGGTTCGCGGTTGCGCCGTCAACGACTTACAGTAGTCCGTATGACCGACGGCCACCACTCGGTCTCGGTTGCTGTTTTCCGGCTGGCCTGCGTAGCCGCGGCAGTCGCTCCGGCGAGGCCCAGTTTCGCGCCGTTGCCGGGCTACCTAAGTGCGTTCGGTCGCTCTCGAGAACCATGGCAGACCGTCTGATGAAAGTCAACGCGTACACCACCCTCGACCTCGTCGACGCCGTCGCGACGGGCCACGAGTTCGAGACGGAATCGCTCGCCGTCGTGAACGCGACGGCCGACAGGGAAGATCCCGACTGTGTCCGCCTGCAGTTCGAACTCGACAACATGACCGAGGAACACCTCCCGGCCCACATGGAGGAGCTCCAGCTGACGCCCGACCAGGCCAGAGATATCGCGAGCGACCTCGAGAAACACGCGGCCCGGGTCGAGGACGCGACCGACGAGTAGTTACTTCAGCTCCTCGAGCGTGTTCTTGGCCTTGTCGACCGCGGTGTCGAACGTGCCCTCGAGTTCCTCGACGGAGCGTTCGACGTGGTAGACTCGCTCCTTGGGTACCCGCCGCACGAGGTCGTTACCGTCGTCGTCGGTGCCGTACGCGAACAGCCAGTGGTCCTGGAAGTAGGCGATGTGGTCGTTGTCGACGGTGGCCCTCTCGACCTCGTCGCTCGCGTTCCGGTAGACGATCGTCGCGGTGCCGAGTTCTGCCATACCGACGCTACCGGGTGCGGCCCGGAAGTCGCTGGCCCGGCAGACGCAATCCGAACGACCAGTCGTCGGAACGGTAGCTCGTCGAATGCGAACGGTTGGCACTGTTAGGCTCCGTGCGTATTGCCGTCGCGAGCCTCCTTCTCGGTATGAATCTTGGACACGTTGCTCGTCTCGAGGCGTTCGGCGATCGCTCGCTGGTCACCCACGCGATCATGGCGCTGTCGTTCGTCGGTGCGATCACCGCGGGGCTGTTCGTCGAGGGCCAGTTGGGGCTGGTCTCCTTCGTCGCCCTGCTCAACTTCACCGCGGGCGTCTGGATCGCCCAGTCGATCCACTCGCTGGGTCACGGCAGTGCGGGCGGCGACTACGACGG
The DNA here is from genome assembly GCF_012163165.1 of Natronococcus sp. JC468. Classification (NCBI taxonomy): domain Archaea; kingdom Methanobacteriati; phylum Methanobacteriota; class Halobacteria; order Halobacteriales; family Natrialbaceae; genus Natronococcus; species Natronococcus sp. JC468. The sequence goes on along the minus strand of NZ_JAAVUO010000016.1, from coordinate 79,942 downwards.
GATCTTAAACGAGATCGTCGACCGCACCGACACGACTGAGACCAGCGGACTCGACACCGGCCGGCTGGCCCGCCTGTTCGCGCTGATCGCGGCCGTCACCGCCGTCTCGCTGCTGACGTCGGCCCAGGTGCTCGAGGGAGCGCTGTTCTCGATCGCCGTCGTCGCCGTCGGCAGCGTCGCGCTCGTGACCGCGATCGTGGGCTTCCTGATCGCCCTCGGAACGTCCTACGACGAGTCGATGGGGCGGTGGACGGCCGAGATCGACCGCCAGGATGCCCTGCAAGGCGAACTCGCCGAGAACCGGAAGTGAAGTAGCCTCGGAACGCCCCTTTTCGAGCCCTGGCCGTCGTCGAACCTATATACCCGCCGCCGAACGGACGAGTATGGAGGCGACGCTCCGCCACGACGGCTGGACGCGGACGGACGGGATCGCGGTTCGGGGCCGCGCCTTCGAGGACGATCGATTCCTCGAGGGCGATACTCTCGCCGTCCGCTTTGCGGACGCCAGGGCGGTCGACGCCACCCTCGAGGAGATCGCGTCGATCGGCGCCGACCTCGAGGGCTTTTTCGCCGCCGTCCTCGAGGACAGCGACGCGACGTATCTCGTCGCCGACGGCGCCCGGTCCGTTCCGCTGTACTACGGTACCGGGGGCCCGGTCTCCGATCGCGGACGGCTCGTCCGCGAGGCGCTCGAGGCGCCGACGGACCCGATTACGGAGAGCGAGTTCCTCCTAACCCGGTACGTAACGGGTCCCGAGACGATCTGGTCGGGCGTCTACGCGACCCGGCCCGGCGAGGTGGTTCGGATCGACGACGACGGGATCGATCGGCGAACCTACCGCGACTACTGGCCCGCGGGGCCCGAAGACGAGCGCACGAACGGTTCGGCGAACCCTCGAACAGGCCTCGAGTCGGCCCTCGAGACCGCGCTCGATCGGCTCGAGCGCGTCGCGGGCGACCGCCCGGTCGTCGTCCCGCTGTCGGGCGGCTACGACTCGCGGCTGCTCGCGTCGGCGCTCGTCGACCGCGGCCGCGAGGTGATCGGCTTTACGTTCGGCAGGTCGGGCCACCCGGACGTCGAGGTGAGCCGCGAAATCGCGGCTCGCCTCGGGATCCGTTGGGAGTTCTGTGACTACGACGAATCGACGTGGCGCGAGTGGTACCGCGGCCCGGCCGGTCGGCGCTACGTGCGCGAGGCCTTTGGCGGCGACGCCCTCCCCTTCCTCGCGGAGTGGCCCGCCGTTCGCGAACTGGTCGCCGACGGACGGCTGCCGACCGACGCGCTGTACTGTCCGGGCCACACCGTCGCGACGCCCAGCGAGCGCCTGCCGCGGTTCGTCGGCGAGTGCCGTCGGTCGGAGCCCTCGAGCGTCGGCTGCGGACCCGCCGTGGACGCCGACGACGCGCTCGACCGGGAGCTGGTCGCCCCCGATATCGAGGCCCTCGTCGATTACGTCCTCGAGCGCCACTACGCGTTGTGGGAGTGGGACGATCCGAACTTCGAGGACGCCGCGCGCGAGCGGATCCAGCGCGGGCTCCGTGGCGACCGCGATCCAAGCGCTGTCACGGGGCCCGCGAGCGCGGCCGCAGCCTCCGAGCGCTGGGAGTGGCGCGGGCGGATGGCGACGTTCACCAACGGCGACCTCCGGGTCTACGAGGACGCAGGGCTCGAGTGGTGGCTCCCCCTGTGGGATCCCGTCTACGTTCGTGCCTGGGAGCGGGTCCCACTCGAGGCGCGACGGGGCAAGGGACTCCACGCCGCCCTCGCGCGCGAGCGCTACCGGCGCGCGGCCGACGTTCCCGACGAGCGGGCAGGGCTGACGGACCGATCCCTCTCGCCCGCGGATCGCTACCTCGCGCTGGTTCGCCACTCGCCGGTTCGCCAGTTTACCGAGCGCGGCGGTGACTGGATGCCGCCGTTCCTCGCGCCGCGGTCGACTTGGAGCGAGCCCGGCTCCCACCCGCTTTCGTGGTACGGAGTCGTCGACGACGCGGTCCTCGAGGAACTGCCGGCGTTTCGGAACCTCTACGCGCTGCGGACGCTGGCCGCGACGGGCCGGCTCGACCTCGAGGATGCGTCGGAACCGATCCCCGACGGACCGACGGTTCGGCTGCCGACCGAGGACTGAGCCGGAGCGAAAGCGCGACTCTTACGTACCACCGGCTGTGATCACTCGGTAATGAAACGACGAACGGTTCTCGCGAACGGGGGCGCGGTCGCCGGAATCGGTCTGGCCGGCTGCATCTCACGGGACGGAGACGGCGGGACGACCGGAAGCGGCGACGACGTGCTCCGGGTCGCGACGAACACCGCGTTCGTCGACGCGCCCAGCGACAGCCCCGGCGAGTGGATCGCCGACGAGTTCGCCGACCGGTACGACGTCGAGTTCGAGTGGCACACGCCCGACCAGGAGCTCAACTACTACATCGAGCGACACAACGAGGGCGTCGAGATCGAGCCCGAGCTCTACCTGGGGTTGAACCCTCACGAGGTCGTCCGCGCGGACGACAACACCGACGGCGAGCTGTTCGTCGAGACCGACGAGGACGCCCTCGAGCACGTCGCGAACGTCGACGAGGAACACTACTTCGACCCGCAGGACCGGGTGATCCCGACCTACCGGAGCTTCTGTGCGATGGTCTACGACGGGCGGAACGTCCCCGAGCCCGAGACGTTCGAGGACCTGCTCGAGCCCGAGTACGAGGGCCAGATTGCGGTCTCGAACCCCCAGCGCGGGACGACGGGGCTGCTCTTCTTGCTGTGGACGATCGACTACTTCGGCGAGGACGAGTACCTCGAGTACTGGGAGCAGCTCCTCGCTAACGACGCACGCGTCCTCGACTCCTGGAGCGAGGTCTACGCGCAGTTCGAGGCGGGCGAGATCCCGGTCGTCGCCTCTTACGCGAACGACCGCGTCTACGCCGAGCGCGCCGGAAACGACCTCGAGAAACACCGGGTCGCGCTGCTGCACGACCAGGCCTACGCTAACGTCGCCGGCATGGCCCGCTTCGCCGACGGGACGAACGACGAACTGGCCCACGAGTTCATGGACTTCATTCTCGATCCCGAGGTGCAGGCGGTGATCGCCGAACGAAACGTGACGGGCCCGGTCAACGACGAGACCGAGCTTCCCGAGGTGTACGAGGAGTACGCCAAACGGCCCGACGACGCGCCCTTCTTCGACTACGACGACCTCGACGCGAACCTCGAGGAGTGGCTCGGCGAGTGGGAACAGACCGCCGCCGGAGCCCGCTAAGAGAGCCGTGATCTCGAGAGACGCCACCGAACGGAGCGGGAACGCTGCAGTCGAAAACGGGTCGGAAGCGACGGCTCAGTCGCCGTCGCTTCGAGCGTCCCGACCCAGCTCCGATTCGACGGCGTCGACCTTGTCGCTCGCTGTCATCGACTTCTCGCGTCTGTCGTCGACCTGTACCAGCGTCTGCACCTCGCTGCCCTCGACCGCCCGGTGGGCGGCCCCGCAGGCCGCGAACAGCTCCTCGATGTCGTTGGCCTCGAGCGTCGTCGCCATCGGCGTCGTCTCGTACTCGACGTCGTACTCCTCGAGGGCGTCGATCGCGGCCGCGACGTCCTCGGTCGCGTCGTCATCGGTGATCGGCGTCACGCGGAGCAGTGCGAAAACCGTCATGGGCGTCCGTTCCCCCGGTCGCCACGTAGTGGTTTCGGTCGGCGGTACCACCGGGTTGTCGCCCCGTAACGGGACGCGAGGACGGACGGGCGAGCAGGGGGAGGTGATCGCGTGACCGATCGACGCGAGCCGACGACCGACGGCGGGGTGAGCACGCCCGTCGACCCGGCGACGCCCGGCTCGGAGGCGGAGGGGCGATCGAAGTCCCCGTCGGGAGACGATCCCGACGAACGGCGTCGCGCGAGGGAAATCCGCGACCGCATCGAGCGCCGAGCCGTCGCGCTGTTCGGCGCCGGGACGCTCCTCCTGCTGGTCGCGCTGTTTTACTACCCCGTGGCGACGGTGTTCGTCGAGGCCGCGGTCGTCGGCGGGTCGACGACGCTTGCGGTCTTCCTCGAGCTCCTGCGGGATCCCTTTTATTTCGGCGATTTCGCCCGGCTGTTCGCCGGCGAGTCGCCGATCGCGGTCGCGAGCGATCTGCTCTCTGCCGACCGTCGGCTCGGTATCGTCGGCTTCACGGCCTACCAGGCTGCCCTCTCCACGCTGCTCAGCGTCGCGCTGGGCGTGCCAGCGGCGTACGTCCTCGCGCGCTACGAGTTCCGCGGCCGACGGACGCTGCGCTCGCTGACGGTGCTTCCGTTCGTCCTCCCGTCGATCATGGTCGCGGTCGGCTTCGTCGCGACGTTCGGCGAGAACGGGACGCTCAATCAGGTGCTCGGGCTCGTCGGGCTCGGTCCCGTCGAACTGCTGTTCAGCCTCGAGGCGATCCTCGTCGCCCACGCCTTCTACAACGCGCCGCTGGTCGCGCGGGTGACGACCGCGGCCTGGGAGTCCATCGACGCGAGCGCGATCGAGACCGCCCGCAGCCTCGGGGCGAGCCCGTTCCGCGCGTTCCGGGACGTCGTCGCGCCCCAGCTGTACCCCGCCGTGTTGATGGGCGCCGCGCTAACCTTCGTCTTCACGTTCGGCACCTTCCCGATCGTGCTGGCGCTGGGCGGGTTCGAGCTGGCGACCGTCGAGGTGTTCGTCTACCGGCTGATCCGGGACCTCGAGTACGCCGAGGCGGCCGCGCTGGCGATCGTCGAACTGGTCATCACGCTGGGGATCCTCTACGGCTACCTGCGCTACGAGGCCGCCCACGTCGTCCGCTCGCGAGGCGTGCGCCCGCTCCCGCGTCGCCCGCTCTCGCCGCCCTCCCTGTCCGTTCGCGAGCTGCTTCCGCGGGCCGGGATCGCCGTCTACGCCGCGATCGCGCTGGTCGTCTTCGTCTCGCCGATCGTCAGCATGCTCTACGCCAGCGTCTCGGGGCCCGACGGGCTCACGCTGGATCACTACCGATTCCTGCTCGAGCGCCAGCAAACCGCCGCGGCGTTCCAGGTCCGGCCCTGGCCCGCGATCCGCAACTCCCTGCTGTTCGCCGCGGGCGCGCTCGCGCTCGCCCTGCCGATGGGCGTCGTCGTCTCGGTGCTGACGACCAGACGGTACCGCGGACGGAAGCTCGTCGACGCCGCGGCGATGGCCCCGCTCGCGGTCTCGGGGATCGTCGTCGGGATCGGTCTGCTGCGGGGACCGGTCTTCGGAATCGAGCTCGCGGGCTGGCGGATCGCGATAGGCGGCGCCGCGGCGATCGTCGCCGCCCATGCCGTCTCCTGTTACCCGTTCGTCGTTCGCACCGTCGCGCCGGGCCTCGAGTCCGTCGATCGCTCGCTCGTCGAGTCGGCCCGCGCGCTCGGGGCCTCGCGGGCGCGAGTCCTGTACGACGTCGAACTTCCGTTAGTATGGCCCGGCGTCGTCGCCGGCGCCGCCTTCGTCGTCGCCATCTCGATGGGCGAGTTCTCCTCGACGGTCATCCTGGCGACCGGGACCGACCAGTACACGATGCCCGTCGCGATCGAACGGTTCATCGGCCGTCGGCTCGGACCCGCGACCGCAATGGGCGTCGTTCTGCTCGTCGTCACGAGCCTCAGTTTCGTGGTCATCGACCGCCTGGGGGGTGAGAGCTTTGGCATCTGAGGAGCGGGAACCGTCGCTCGAGCGCCCGAACGCGGCGAGCGCCGAGTCGCCGTCCGAGGATCGACCGATCGCCCTCGAGCTCGACGACGTGACGAAGCGCTACGCCGAGACGACGGCCGTCGACGGCGTCTCGCTGTCGGTTCGAGAGGGCGAGTTCTTCACGCTGGTCGGCCCCTCGGGCTGCGGGAAGACGACCACGCTACGCCTGATCGCGGGCTTCGAATCGCCCACGGCGGGGAGCGTCCGGTTCCACGGCGAGGACGTGACGGGAACCCCGCCCGAGGATCGGGACGTCGGCGTCGTCTTCCAGAACTACGCGCTATTTCCCCACATGAGCGTCGGCGAGAACGTCGCCTACGGGCTCAACTTCGCCGACCCGCCTGGGGGCGTCTCGGACGACGAGCGCGTCCGTGAACTGCTCGAGCTGGTCGACCTCGAGGGGATGCAGGATCGCGAGCCCGATCGGCTCTCCGGGGGCCAACGACAGCGGGTCGCGATCGCCCGCGCGCTGGCGCCAGGGCCCGACGTGCTCCTACTGGACGAGCCGATGAGCGCGCTCGACGCCCGACTGCGCGAGCGACTGCGAATGCAGGTGCGGGCGATCCAGCAGGAACTCGACATCACGACGGTCTACGTTACCCACGACCAGGAGGAGGCCCTGGCAATTTCGGATCGCGTCGCGGTGATGCGGGACGGCACGCCCGAACAGGTCGCCCCGCCCCGCGAGATCTACCGCCGTCCCGGAACGCGGTTCGTCGCCGAGTTCGTCGGCGACAACAACGTCCTCGAGGGGACCGTCGCCGAACTCGAGGACGGACGGGCGCGGATCGAGGTCGGGTCGGAGACGTTCGCGGTCGACCTCGAGGATCGGGCGGTCGCGGTCGGCGACGCGGTCGCGTTCTGCGTGCGGCCCGAGAACCTGCGAGTCGATGCGAACGGAGCGGGCTCGAACGGGCGAAACGCGACAACGGCGACCGTCCGGAGCGCGGAGTTCCTCGGCGAGACGACGCGGGTCCACCTCGAGTGGCGGGGACGGGAACTGCTCGTGCGAACGCGGGATCCGCTGTCGGGCGAGGTCCGCGTCGGGTTCGACCCCGAGGACGCACGCGTTGTCGCGGTCGATCGAACCGCGTGAGATGGTTTCGAGTTCGACTCGCTCGAGGTGACGTTACGTAGAGAGTGCTTAATTATCGTTCTGGGACTGCTGGTTCCAAAGTAACTCATCCTCGGATGAAGCAGGGTTATCGGCTGTCGAATCAGTCGAAGTATCGAACCGGAGAATTGCATAGAAGAGCAGCCCGAGTCCAGCCGCGAACAAGAGGTCTTCACTGACCTGAAGGAGTAAGATCTCGGTGAACGTCAAGCGAGACTTGATCGACAGCCAGAGGAAGTAGACCGGGTCAACGAGCGTCCCCAGGACGATCAGGCCGAACCCCAGGGTGGCAAACCGATACGACGCCTGATCGCTGTTTCGCCGATACGCGAGGAAACTCAGCGCGGTCAAGAGACTCCCAACCGCGACTGCCCCGATATTGCTAAGGACGTACGCCCACAATTCCAGCGTGCTATCCATAGTACGGATCGTTCCAGAAGTGAGGCCAGTCCGCCTTGCTATTCGTTCCCCGACTCGCCTCCTGGTAGGAGTCAGCAAGCCCTTCTAAGAACCCGTCCAGCTTCTCAACAGCGGAGTCGTCACGTTCGAAGATAATCGCGAAGATCCGCTCGAGAACGGGATGGTCATTGAAGGAGACGTCATCAGTGGCGGGGTCAAAATCGATGACGTCGATCTCGTCGAGGGTCGGAAGATGCACGTGGTGCAGCAAGAGGCCGATCTCCTCGGCTGACGGCAGCTCACGATGAGCCGTTTCTGGCAGACGGTGGCGAATCTCGTGTGCCAGTTCGGTTCGCGACTTCGTCTGTTCGGCTTCAAGGACGGTCAGCGTGATCCGACGATATTCGTGGGAAAGAGCTGAGAGTATCGCATCTACATCGTCGGCGTCGATCTTGAGCAACTGTTCGAACCGTGGATCATTGAGTGCCGGGTGCGTCGCAATTTGGACGACGTCATCATCTTCTTTCCACGAAATGAAGTTTGCACTTTCCAGTGCTGGCAGATGGATGTGAGTGAGTTGCACCTGCATCGCCTCGATCTCTGTTGTACCGAGCGACGATGTCTCCTGCTCCGTGGCAGCAAGGTAGGCGGCAAGTTGCTTCAGGGGGAGCGTCGATCCCCACCTGTTAAGGGCGAGAAGGCACTCGCGTCGGTGACGGGACGCGATACACTCGAGCGTCGGATTCCGCAAATAGGTGTCACTCTCGGTCATCACTCCTCTACTCAGTTCCGACGGCTAAATAGCGTTGTCACAGGATAACCAGACCTTCGCGCTGTATCACTCGTTGTCTCTCCTGAATTGGGCGGTCTCTACCGTCCCAAATTGACCAGGCTCGTCGTGCAATATTCGCGCTGTGGGTTCAGCAGTGGTTGTTCAAACTTCTCAACTTCTGTCAGAAGTGGCGTGACTGATTTAGAGGATGGATTCAGCATGATCAAAGTCATGGACGCATACTGTTACCGAGATGGGCCGGTCATCCCCTATCCATTCTTTAATTCGACTCGGAGAGCATGATAGGGTATCGTATCAATATTTTCGACTGCATGGTGAGACTCTGGCTCCATCCATTCGGTCTCTGGCGGGATCAGTACGCGGTTTTGACAGTTATTAGAGACACCGCTGGTCGCTCCGTTACCTACTTGACCTACACGTACCGCTTTCACGCTGGCAACAGGGAATTTCCACGTCCTCCCCAACCGATTTCTGCTCACGGGTGCTGCGCGCCCGTGAGCATGGTCCGCGGAACCGTAGGTTCCGCGCTACGCTCACTCGCTCATCCCCTGTCAGAGTCCACTCTGACAAGCCTTCATTCGCGCTTCTCACGAAGACCTCGCGCAGTTTCGGACGGCGTCTCGCTTCGCTCACCGCCGTCCAATGCGCGCCATCGCAGAAGAAGGGAGTCAATCTGACGATCGTTCGAGTACTGTCTGGCGGTCCGAAGCGATTGCGCTCTTTCGTCAGATCACTCGATTCCGGCCGATGGGGCCGTGGAACGTGCCTCGCTACTCCTCGGCGATCCGGCTGCCACCCGGCGGCATGAAGTGCTGGATGCGGTCCGGACTGGCGATCTTCCGGACGAACGACTCGTCGGCGAACTCCTCGCGGAACCGCCGGTAGAGCCGTTTCGCCGCGTCGGCCTGGGCGTACCGGCCGGGCTCGAGTTCGATCAGCGTTTCCGCCTGGCCCTCGATGGCCGACGGCGGGCCGCCGATGACGCGGGTGTAGGGCTCACACTGGATGCCGACCGCCGCGCCGACGGGCGTGTCGCGGTAGTAGGTGCGATCCCCGCGGATCGCGAAGCCGCCCTTCTCGAGGTACTCGCCGCTCTCGGGGGTCTTGGTGACCTGGTCCGAGTCGACGGCGTAGACGTCGCCCGCGTAGCGGCCGTCCTTCCAGACCGACGAGTACGAGACCGCGAACTGGGCGGCCTCCTCGACGCTCGACTCCGGTAACTCGATGTCCGACGAGGACGCCTCGCTCGGGTCGGTCGCCTTCAGCACCGTGACGGGGCCGCCGTGGGCCTGGGTGTGAAGGACCGTGTCGCCGGGCTCTAAGTACTTCTTGACGAGTTCCTCGTTCTGGTCGGCGTTGCGCCCGCCGATCACGAGGTAGCCGTCGCTGGTGTGGAACCAGCGGAACCGATCGTACCAGGGCTCGTTCTCGCGGATCGGGATCGAGGCCAGCTCGAGCCAGTTCGTCTCCTCCTCTTCGTCCTCGTCGCCGTCAGCCGTCTCGTCGGTCGCCTCCCACTCGTCGCGGCGTCGCTTGGCGTCCTCGAGGTCCTCGCGGGTGTCCTCGATGGCGGCCAGCGCGCCCTCCTTTTTCTCCTCGATGCGTTTGGCCTCGGTGTAGAGGCGGTCGGCGTTTTGCTCGACGCCCTGCCCGGCGTCCAGATCGATCTCCTCGCCGTCGAGTTCGACGGTGACGATTCCGTCGGTGCCGTCGACGTCGACGACCGCCTCGGCGGCCTCGATGCCGCGTTCTTTCCCCTCCTCGAAGCGTTGTTCGATCTCGTCCCACGGGCGGTCCTGCGCGCGGGCCTCCTGGACCGTCGAGAGGATGTCGTCGACCAGCCCGTACTCGGCGTATAGCAACTCGGCGTTCTCCCGCTGGGCCTCGGCCTGCTGCTCGAACCCCTCGATCGCACCCTGCTGTTGCTCGATGATCCGCTCGTGTTTGGCGATCTCCTCCTCGAAGTCGGGCCGTTGCTCGGTCGGATCGGGCTCCTCCTCTTCTTCCAGCTCGAGTTCGAAGAAGTAGTCGTCGAGCGCCGCGAGGAAGCTGTCGGCGCTCTCGGCGGTCAGCCCCGCGTTCTCGTGTTCCTCGAGCGGGAACGGCGTGGCGTCGACGACCGGGCCGTCGCCGGGCTCGTCCGCCTCCTCGTTCTCACCGTCCTCCTCGATCGGCTCCCGGTACAGCCGCGGGTCGAAGTTCGCGTTGCGGACGTCGAGCGCGAGCCGTTCGATCGCCTCGTAGACGCGTCGGTAGTCCTCCTCCGTGGCCTCCTCGATGTCCAGCGCCTTCTCGACGCCGGCGCGGGTGCAGATCTCCTCGGCGTACAGTCCGCCCATGTTGAGCTGGGTCGCCAGCGTCCGGACGACGTCCGTATCGGAATCCTCCATCTCGCGGTCGAACGCCTCCCGCGAGACCGACAGCGGGTTCGTCCGTGAGTCGGGGAACTCGTATCGGGAGCCAGGGACGACGGTGCGCGATTTCAGCCGGACGGTCTCGAGGCAGTCGATCACCTCGTACTCGCCGTCGGTGACCGCGATGTTACCCTGCCCGAACAGCTCGACGATGATGCGGGTGGTGCCGTCGTCGCGCTCGAAGACGAACTCGAGGATGCGGTCGAACTCGAACTGCTCGACGCCGGCGAAGTCCGCCCCCGAGAGGCGGTTGCGAAGCATCATCGCGAACTGCGGCGGTCGGCCGGGGGCGTCGGGCACCCGTTCGGGCGCGACCGTGTGGGCGCGTTTGACCTCCCCGACCTCGATCAGCAACTCGACGCGACCGCGGTCGAAATCCCGCATCTTGAGCCGCAGGAGGTCGTCGCCGTAGAGGTAGGCCTTGTCGACCTTCGCGCCCTCGTAGGTGCCGAACTCCCCGACGAGGGCCGCGAGGTCGACGCTCGTAAGCTCCCGCTTTGGATCCATACCTCTACCTGCCCGGTCCGGTCAAAAAGGCGTGTCGCTCCGGCTCGGCCCGGGCTTTCGTCCCGGTCAGAAAGGCTCATCGGCGCCGAGCGCGTTCCCGCCGAGTATGGACACCGCAGGCTCGCCGTCGAGCGGAACCGACGCGAGGACGGAACGCGAACGTCGACGACTCCGGCCGGACGACGGGGTGGGACGATGAGCGCGCCGCAGGCGCCGGTCTGGACGGACGTCTCGAGGCTCCCGTCGTTTCTCTCACGGCTCGAGGAATCCGGCGGTCTCTCGGTCCGCGCGCTGATCGAGGAGCTCGAGATCGATCTCCCGGTCGACGGCGTCACCTACCACGACCGCGGGATCCGGATCCCCGGCCACGACGCGACGTTCGTCCACGAACCGACGGGTTCGCGCGGTCGCCCGGCCTTTAGCGTTCAACTCGACACGATCGGGCCGCGAAACGGCTGGGCGATCTTCGATCGGACGCTCTCCTGGGACGTCTACCTGCTTCGGGCCGGTGACACCGCGGCGATCGCCTGGCTGAGCGACGAGGAGTACCGGATCGAGGAATCCGACCACTTCGATTCCAAACGCGACGCGATGGCGGCGGGGCGGTTCTCGTTCGGGATCTTCCTCTACGCCGGCGAGGCCTGGGAGGAACAGCAACGGCGGATCCGGAGCACGAACGCGCCGGCGTACCTGCTGCGCGATGACGGCGAGCCGATGATCCCGAACACCCAGTCGGAGTTCTACAACCTCGTCGACTCGACGGTCACGGAGTTCCGGACGAGCGGGGCGGCGCCGGACTACCTCGGGCTGCTCGAGCTCGAGGCTACGGTCGACGGGTAACCGGCTTATCCGGTCTATAATCGTTTTATTCGGACCTCTACCGAACGAGAAAACGGGATCGCGGGCGCGCCGTCGGCGGTCCGCTCGAGGTGGGGGGGAAAGCGTCGAGCGGCGGGAGTGGGGGGATGGCCGACGGCGCGCCCGGATCAGGTACAGCGGGTGTGGCGCTGGTTGTCTGGGGGAGTGATCGATGCCGACGTTCGTCGGCACCTGATGCTTCAGGACACATCACTATAAAATTTTCGTAAGAGATACTATATTTTTAACTATCGATCAGACCTGATTCGAACGAGTCGTGATCCGAGCGTCAGTCCTCGTCGGCCGCGTCGCTTTCCCACCCTTCGGTGAAGATTCGATCCTCGTCGACGCCGGCGTCTGCGAGCAATTCCTCCGTTTCGACGACCATCTCGGGAACGCCACAGACGTAGCAGTCGGCGTCGTCGAGGTCCTCGAGCGCTTCCGGGAGGTGGTCCTGGACGTGTCCCGTTCTGCCGTTCCAGGCCCGATCGTCGTCGGCGTCCGAGAGGACGTACTCCACGGACAGCGCTTCGGTCCCCGCCCGCAGCTGATCGATGCTCTCGCGGAAGATCAGGTGCTCCTGATCGCGCTCGCCGAACACGAGCGTCGCGGCCCCGGTTCCCTCCTCGACGTACTGTCTGACCATCGGGTACAGCGGGGTGATCCCCGTCCCGGTGGCGACGAAGACGGCGTCGCGGTCGGGGTCGCGAAGGTGGAGGTTGCCCTCGACCGGCTCGATCTCGACCTCGTCGCCCGGCGTCCGCTCGTGCATGTAGACGGACCCGGTGCCGTCGTCGTAGCGCTTGATCGTCAGGACGAGCTGGTTCGTCCCCGGTGCGTTTATCGCCGTGTACGGGCGGGCCTGTTCCTCGCCGTCAGCTTCGAAGTGGACCGTCGTGTGCTGGCCCGGGTCGAACTCGAAGCGGTGGTCGTCTGCGACGAGCCGGAACTGTTTCACGTCCGGCGTCATCCGATGGACGTCGGCGACCGTCGTCGTCAGGGTCATACTCCCACCTGCGGGCAGAAGCCATTAAGCAGTGCTGTCGGCACGTGCGGCCCGAAAAAAGAACCCGGTCTGCGCGACTCGGCGTCGACCGTTAGGCCTTCTCGTCGACGGCGGCTTCGATCGCCGCGTACAGCTCGTCGGTCTCCTTCGTCGGCGAGTAGACGGTCCCCTCGACGCTGACCTGCGGGACGTCGTCGACGGACAGTTTCTCGATTTCTTCGACCGTCTCGTCGAGTTCGTCCTGGTAGGCCTCGCCCGCGGCGGCCTCGTAGACCGCCTCGGGGTCGTCGACGTCCGCTTTCTTCGCGACCCGCTCGAGTCGGTCGGGGGTCGCCCACTCCTCGTCCGTGTCGATGTTGATCGCGACGCACTCGACGAACGCCCAGAACTGCTCGGGATCGTGATCCCAGACGGCGAGCCCGGCTCGAGCCAGCCGCGGGCCGTCGTCGCCGTGGAGCACCGTCCCGTCGAGGGAGGGAACCGCGTGAACCTCGAGGTCGACCGTCCCCTTCTTGACGTGGGTCTCGAGCAGGTCGACGAACTCCTCGAGCACGAACTCGGAGGTCTCCGGCGACTTCCAGGTACCGAACAGCTTGATCGTCACCGGGGCGTCCCCCTCGCCGGCGATCGGGAACGCGGACTTCGGGTCGTCCGGCGTCGGGATCGGATCGAGCACGCCCTTCGGCTCCTCGAGTTCGTCCTCCTCGGTGGACTGGTCCGATTCGTTCTCGTCGTCGCCGTTCGCTCCGTTTCCGCCGTTCCCGCTGTTTTCACCGTTTTCGTCGTCGGCTCCGTTGCCGCTCGACGAATCGTCGCCATCGTCGTCACTGGTGAGGAAGTCTGTACATCCCGCCAGCCCGGCAATGGCCGCCCCACTGCCGACCTGCAGTACGCGTCGTCTCGTGCGGTTGTCTTGCGTCACGAGCTCGACTACTTCGTTATCCGGAATTACTACTATTCAGGTAAGTCATCAGTTACGAGGTATATAATTCGCCGAACTTCACTTCTAGTTATACATGCAGCGATAATCGGTCGGCTAACCGACCGAAATGGACCGGTTAATACGGTCACGAACGGTTATACATTATCCGGGTGGGATTGAAAAACGGTCCCGTCGACCGGTATCGGAACCGACTGACCCGGCGCTACGGGTCGAGGACGACCTCACGGACGTCGTCGACGCCAGCGCGACGCACCGTGGCCCGAACCGGATCGCGGGCTCCGACGAGGTTGTCCGAGTCACCGTCGAGGACGAGCAGCTTCCCCGGCGCGCCCGCCTCGAGCGGGCCCCACTCGAACCCCGCGAGTTCGGCGCCGTTGATCGTTGCCATCCGAAGGATCGTCTCGGCCGACAGCTCGGAGCACTTCGCGAGGAACTCCATCTCCCGGAACATCGACGGCGAGTTGAGCATCACGTTGTCGGTGCCCAGCGCGAGCGTCGTCCGCTCGGCAAGTTCCGCGGCGGGCGGGAATCCGACGCCGGTGACGAGGTTCGACCGGGGACAGAGCACGATCGGTACCTCGGCGTCGGCGATCCGCTCGAGGTGGTCCGGCTCGGGGTGGACGACGTGAACCAGGAAGTCGGGCTCGAGGTCGAGCGCGCCGTCGAGGTCGCTCGGATCGCCCTCGCCCGCGTGGATGCCGAACGGTTTGCCTGCCTCGTGGGTCGCGGCCCGTTCGTCCTCGAAGTCGCCGTCGTTGGCGCCGCTGGCGCCGAACCCGTCGCCAGCCTCCATCGCCGCGACCGAGCCGCGGGCGAACGACAGCGCCTCGAGCTCGAGCCCGTCGGCGGCGTCCTCGAGCAGCTCGACGCCCTCGACCCCGCCCTCCCTGAAGTCGAGACAGGCGGCGGTTCCGCCGCGTTGCATGTACCGCAGCGATCGGCCGATCGCGTCCACGAGCTCCTCGCGGGAGGCCTTCCGAAGGAGGCGGTGTTTCAGCCCGTCGGGCGGAGCTACGAGCTCCTCGAGCGAGAGCCCGCCGCCGGCCTCCTTCGCGATCGAGTCGCCGACGTGGGTGTGCGCGTTGACGAACGGCGGCAGGATGACGTCCGAACTGTCGACCGATTCCTCCTCGATCGCCTCGATGCGTCCATCGTCGCTGATGACGATCCGTCCCTCGACGGGCTCGAGCGCCCGCCCGCGGAGGATCGTTCCGGTTCGCTCCATACCGACGAGTCGGCGGGCTCGCCCTTCAACGGTTCGCGTTCCGATCGACGATCAGTCGACGAACTCGTCCAGCGTCGTCTCCACCCCGTCCCGAACCTCCGTGACCAGGGCGCCCTCGATGTCGAGCCCGAGGACGTCGACGGCGGCTCGGCCGACCCGGTCACGGAGTTCCGCGGGCGAGTAGACGCCCAGTCGCCACTGGGAGTACTGGGCAGCCCGCAGGGCGCCGACCAGCGGCGACTGCTCGCCGAGTCGACGCATCTCGCCGTTGACCATCACGCGACTGGTCGACTCGGTCATCGAGGGACGGCTCGGAACGTCGAGGATGACGTGAGCCGGGTCGACGCTCGCCCGCTCGGCGATCTCGCGTTCGAACTTCCGGATCGCCTCGTGGTCGGCCTCGATGATTCCGTCGGGGACGTCGTCGATCTCGGCCCAGACCGCGCGCTTGAACAGGTCCCGGTGATCCAGTCGCCGCGAGAACGCGCTCGTCGCCTCGCAGTTACGCAGCGCGACGATCAGGCCGTAGTCGTCCATCCGCCGGAGCGTCTCGGCATCGATCCCGGCCTCGGGCGCCTCGAGCAGCCGTTCCGCGGCTCGCCGGAGCATCGCCTTGCTGATCCGGGCGACGCTGTGGCTGTACACCGTCGGGTTCATCAGCGCCCGCGCGACCAGCAGGCTCTCTGCGGTCTGGACGTTCCCCTCGGCGAGGACGAGCTCGCCGTCGGTAAACGTCAGCTCCCGGACGAGCCTGCCGTGGTCGATCGTCCCGTAGGGAACGCCCGTGTGGTGGGCGTCCCGCACGAGGTAGTCCATCCGATCGACGTCGAGCTCGCCCGAAACGAGCTGTCCGAACCGCCCCTCACCGGCGACCAGTCCGGCGACGGTCTCGGGCTCGAGGTCGTGTTCCCGGAGGACGTCGCCGACCCGTCCGTCCGCGAGCAGCTCGCGGACGTCGTCGTGGTACCGCCCCGTTCGGCGGTGGGTCAGCGACTCGAGGTTGTGGCTGAACGGGCCGTGACCGACGTCGTGGAGCATCGCCGCGGCGTGGACGCGTTCGGCCTGTTTCCCCTCGATGCCGAGTCCCTCGAGAGCCTCGCAAGCGAGGTGGTAGACCCCGAGGCTGTGCTCGAACCGGGTGTGGTTGGCGGAGGGGTACACGAACGAGACGGTCCCGAGCTGGGCGATGCGGCGCAAGCGCTGTACCTCGGGTGTGTCCAGCAGCGCCCGGGCGACGCCGTGGACTCGGATGTAGTCGTGGACGCTATCCTTGATCGTCGTCACTGTCGTCGCTTCGGCGCGTTCGTACAAAAACCGTGGTACGGAATCCGTCCGCGGTTGAATACGACGAGGGCAATACTTTACGCGTGGCTGCCGTTCCTTCGCACACGATGACGGAACTGACGATCCCACCGGACGCCGACGAGGAGCGCGCGGCACAGCTGGTTCGCGAACACGTCGAGGTCGGCGACGTCGTCGAGGTGCGCAGCGAGGAGTGGGCCGACGAGCGACAGAACGTCGACGTCGAGGGGACGGTGACGGCCCTCGAACCCGGCTACCTCGAGCTCGACGAGCAACCTCCCGGTGAGGGGAGCGTCCGTTACGACGCGATCCACACGATCTCGACGATCGACTCCGCGTAGCGACCGTTGTGCCACTCCAGGCGCTATGACATCCTCCTCGCCGTAAACGGCGAGGCTTCCCACGCATGGGGAATACCAGTTAGTCGTCGTCTCCAGAACCTTCGGTTCTGGCGGGCTGCACGAGACCTCCGGTCTCTGAACGCTGGCAGAGGGTTTCGACTCTTCGTAGGCCGTGAGCGTCATCTGCGCTGGTACGCTCTTCTCACGGTGTCGTTCGAGAGACATACGTCTCTCGTGACCACGAGACGGCTCCGCCGTCTCGGTCGGAGTCGTGGCGGTGTCACAACCGCGCCCATCCCGTGGCGAGTCATCGCGTCCGGCCTTGTCAAGCGGGACGCTCTCTCCCCACGGGTCAATCCGTCGTGCGATATTCGCGGAAGCGTTGATGTCGGCCTGAAACGACGAAACGTGCCCTAAAGGGCGGGATTCTCTCGCTGTTTAAAGATAGTAACCACTGAAAGTCAGTGCGCACCCGATCGGACAACGGCTGGACGATCAGTGTGCAAACCGTTTCAGTTGTTACTATCGTTCGGGCCGTCACCGGTGACCGGGTTCTCGGGTCGCTCGCCGTTCAGAACGCGTGCCACGTCGCGGGCGACGGTCTCGCGGAGGTCGACGATCGACTCCTCGGAGTACCACGCGACGTGAGGCGTGCAGACGGCGTCGTCCCGGCCGACCAGCGGCGAGTCCTCGGGCGGTTCGTTCGGCAACACGTCCAGCCCCGCAGCGGCCAGCTCGTCGTCTTCGAGGGCCGTCGCCAGCGCCTCGTCGTCGACGACCGCGCCGCGGGCCGTGTTCAGCACGACGGCGTCGTCGCCCATCGCGGCGAACGCCTCGGCGTCGAACAGTCCCCGCGTCTCCTCGGTCAGCGGCGTGTGTACCGAGACGATGTCGGAGCGCTCGAGCAGTCCGTCGAACGACACCGTCTCGACGCCGTGCTCGGCGAGCTCGGCGGCGGATCGGTAGGGATCGTACGCGACGAACTCGAGGTCGAACCCCGAGAGTCGCTCGGCGATCCGGCGGGGAATCGAGCCGAACGCCGCGAAGCCGAGGGTCTTCCCTGCCAGTCGGTGGATCGGCGCGCCGACCGTCCAGTCCCACGTCCCCTCGGCGATCGCACGGTCGTACAGTGACGTCCGGCGCACGCAGGCGAACAGGAGCGCGACCGTGTGGGTCGCCACCTCGTCCTGACAGTAGTCGGGGACGTTGACCACGGCGACGCCCTCGTCGGCGGCGGCCTCGAGATCGACCGCGTCGACGCCGATCCCGTACCGTCCCACGGCCGCGACGTCGAGGGTCTCGAGCACCGTCCGATCGATCGGCGCGTACTGGACGAGCAACGCGTCGGCGTCGACCTCCCGGGCCGCCTCGATCACCTCGTCGGCGGTTTCGGCGTCGGCCGAGGCGAGTTCGACGTTCGCGTCCTCGGTGACGCCGCGTTCGATCTCGAGGTCGGGAAAGTCGAAGTCCGTGACGAGAATCGTGTCGGTCATCGATCGGTCGAGTCGTTCGATCGCCCTGCCGATAGGCGTATCGTCCGAGAGATTCGAAAAAAGAGGGGTCGTGTCTACTCGAGGGCGACCCACTCGCCGCGCTCGTCGCTGTCCTCGATCGCCGCGAGGATCCGCTGGGCGGCCAGCCCGTCCTCGAAGCTGGGGTGGAACTCGCCGTCTCCGGCGGTTTCACCGCCTCCGTTTCGAGGCGTCTGCGACGCCTCGCTCTCCTCGATCGCACTGAGGAACTCGTAGTTCTCGTGGACGAACGTGTGCTCCCAGCCGATAACGTGGCCCGGCGGCCACCAGTGGTCGACGTAGGGGTCGTCCTCGTCCGTGACGAGAATCGTCTCGTAGCCGCGGTTCTCGCCCCGACGGAGGACCTCGAGTTCGTTCAGGCGCTCGAGGGAGAACCGGAGACTGCCCTCGCTGCCCTGGATCTCGATCGTGTGGTCGTTCTTGTGGCCCGTCGCGTACCGCGTCGCCTCGAGCGTGCCCATCGCGCCGTTTTCGAACTCGAGCTGGGCCGAGTAGGCGTCGTCGACGGTGACTGGACGAGTCTCGTTTTCACCCTCGACGGGACGCTCGTCGACGAACGTCTGCAGGTGGCCACTGAGCCGTTCGATCTCGCCCGCGTGCTCGTCGTCGCCGACCAGAAAGCGCACGAGGTCGACCGTGTGCGCGCCCAGATCGCCGAGTACGCCCGAGCCCGCCATCTCCTCGTCGAGGCGCCAGGCCCACGGCGCCTCGGGGTCGACCAGCCAGTCCTGGAGGTATCGCCCGCGGACGTGGCGGATCTCGCCGATCTCGCCGTCGTCGATCAGCCGCTTCGCGTACCGGATCGCGGGGACGAACCGGTAGTTGAACGCACAGCCGTTCGGGACGCCGGCCTCGCGTGCGGCGTCGGCCATCTCTGCTGCCTCCTCGAGGGTCGGGGCCAGGGGTTTCTCGCAGAAGACGGGCGTCCCGGCCTCGAGGGCGGCGATCGAGGGCTCGGCGTGGACGTGGTTCGGCCCGAGGTTGTAGAAGACGTCGACGTCGTCGACGACCTCGCTCCAGTCGGTCGCCGTCTCCGCGAACCCCAGCCGATCCGCGGCTTCGGAGAGGGACTCCTCGTCGCGGCCGACGAGGACCTTGCGTTCGACGTCCGGGGCATCCGGGAAGAACATCGGCAGCCGAGCCAGTGCGTTCGCGTGGGCTTTCCCCATGAACCGGTAGCCGAGTACGCCGACTTCGAGGGTCATGCGCGACCGTTCACCACAGGTGTAGTTAGAAGTTTCCGTCTCTCGGCGCGTCGACGCCGAACGCGGGCTCGCGCGTCCGTTGCGAGCACAGGCCGCGCCTTTACTGAACCGGTCGGTGAGGGTTGAGTCGTCATGCAAGCGCTCACCTGGAACGGCGAGCAGGACGTCCGCGTCGAGGACGTTCCCAAACCCGAGATCGAGGAGCCGACCGACGCGATCGTCGAGATCACCGCGACGGCGATCTGTGGCTCCGATCTCCACCTCTACAACGACTACATGCCGGGGATGAACGAGGGCGACGTCCTCGGCCATGAGCCGATGGGCGAGGTCGTCGAGGTCGGCGAGGACGTCGACAACCTCCGGGAGGGCGACCGCGTCGTCGTCCCCTTCACCATCAGCTGTGGCTCCTGTTGGTTCTGTTCGCACGACATGTACTCGCTGTGCGACGAGACCAACCCCAACGCCGACATGGCCGCGGAGTCGATGGGCCACGCGACTGCCGGCCTGTTCGGCTACTCCGAGATGATGGGCGGCTACGACGGCGGTCAGGCCGAGTATCTGCGGGTTCCCCACGCCGACGTCGGCCCCGTGAAGATCGACTCGAACCTCTCGGACGAGGAAGTCCTCTTCCTCTCGGACATCTACCCGACGGGCTATATGGCCGCCGAGAACGCCGATATCGAGGAGAACGACACGGTCGCGGTCTGGGGCTGCGGTCCCGTCGGCCAGTTCGCCATCCAGAGCGCTTGGATGATGGGCGCCGACCAGGTGATCGCGATCGATCGAATCCCCGAGCGCCTCGAGATGGCCCAGGGGTACGCCGACACGCAGGTCATCGACTACTCCGAGGAGGACGTCTACGACCGGCTGATGGACGCGACCAACGGCTACGGGCCGGATGGGTGTATCGACGCGGTCGGCACCGAGGCCCACTCGACCTGCGTCGACACCGTTCCCGACGAACCCGACCGACCGTACGTGATCCAGCAGGCGGTCAAGTCCTGTCGCAAGGGCGGGACCCTCTCGATCCCGGGCGTGTACATCGACGAGATGGACGACGTCCCGATGGGACCGCTGATGAACAAGGCGCTGACCGTGAACACGGGCCAGACCCACGTTCAGGCCTACCTCGACGAGTTGCTCGAGACGATCGAGAACGGCGATATCGATCCCTCCGAGATCATCACGCACACGGGCGATCTCGACGACGGCCCCGAGATGTACGAGAAGTTCAACCAGAAGGACGACGACTGCGTCAAGGTCGTCCTCGAGCCGTAGCGCTCGCTCGCCCGCCGTCGAACGGGCGCCCGAACCGGTACGTTCCGGCGTGGCCTCGCCTACTCGAGCCCCGTCTCTACGACCGAGACGTCCTCGAGTTCCGACAGCGACTCGAGAACACCCCGTAAGTGCTCCGGACCGCTGCCCTCGAGTCCGACCGTCACGGGAACGCGGTTCGGGTGGTCGTCGGGGCCGCGGCGGGCGCGCTCGAGGATGTCGAGTTCCGCGCCCTCCGATTCGACGGTCTTGACGAGGTCGCCGACGGTCGTCGGCCAGCCCGCGACGGCCAGTCGGGCCTCGGCGTAGCGCCCGAGATTCTGGAGGCCAGTTCGGGTCAGCTCGGCGTGCTCGGAGAGGTTAACGTTCCCGCCGGAGACGACGACGGCGACCCGTTCGTCCTCGAGGTCGGTCTCCTCGGAGAGCGCAGCAGCCAGCGGGGCTGCGCCCGCGGTCTCGGCGACCGTCTTCGCGCGCTCGGCGAGCAGGGTGACCGCGGTCGCGAGTTCGCGGTCCGTGACGCCGACGACGTCGTCGACGACCTCGCGGGCGTTCGCGAAGGTGGTCTCGAGCATCCGCGTGTCGGCGATCCCCTCCGCGACGGTGTCGACGTCCGCGAGTTCGTGGATGCGGTCGTTCTCGAGGGCGGGTTTGGCGTGGAGCGCCCCCTCGGGCTGCACCCCAATGACTCGAATACCCGGATCGGCAGCCTTCAGCGCGGTGCCGATTCCCGAGATCAGGCCGCCCCCGCCGATGGCGACGAGGACGGTATCGAGGTCTGGATACTGCTCGAGCAGCTCGAGGCCGACGGTGCCCTGGCCCGCGATGATCGCCTCGTCGTCGAAGGGGTGGACGAACGTCTCGCCCGTCTCTGCGGCCCGCTCGAGGGCGTACTCGTAGGAGCGTTCGTAGATCTCGCCCTCGACGATCACCTCGGCACCGTACCCTCGAGTCGCCTCGATCTTCGCCGCGGGCGTGACCTCGGGGACGACGATGGTCGTCTCGACGTCGAGCAGGTCGCCCGCCAGCGCGACGCCCTGGGCGTGGTTGCCCGCGCTCGAGGCGATCACGCCCGCCTCGCGCTCGCGCTCGGAGAGCTGGGCCATCCGGTTGTACGCGCCCCGGATCTTGAACGAGCCCGCCCGCTGGACGTTCTCGAGTTTGAGCCCGACCGACGCGGCGCCGCTCAGTTCGGCGAACGTCCGTGAGGTATCCAGCGGCGTGCGGTGGACGACGTCGGCGATACGGTCGCGGGCCGCCTCGACGTCCGCCCGCGAGATGCGACCGTCGCTCACCGCGTCCCCCCTGCAGCCGTGGTCGACCGTGACTCCGACGCCCCTCGCTCCTCGAGCGCGCGGATCGTCTCTACGAGGACCGCGGCGCCGTGCTCGAGGCTGCGCTCGTCGACGTCGAAGTGGGGCGTGTGGTGGCTGTCGGGGTGGTCGGTGCCGACGATCAGGTAGGTCGCCAGCCCGCCCTCGTCCTGCACCCGCTCCATCAGGAAGGTCGCGTCCTCGCTGGCGCCGAAGTCGGCGCGTTCGACGACGCGGTCGACCCCCTCGACGCCGCGCGCGATGTCGGCGACCACGGCGGCGAGTTCGGGGTCGCTGTCGGCCCGCGGGGACTTGCTAACGACGTCGAACTCGGCCTCGCAGTCGTGCAGCGTCGCCGCGGAGCGGACGATCCGTTCGAATCGCGATTCGACGTACTCCATCAGCTCGGTCGTCTCGCCGCGGGCCTCGGCCTCCATCCGCGCGTGCTCGGCGATGACGTTGCTCGCGCTGCCGGCCTCGGCGTAGCCGACGTTGACGCGGGTCATCCCGTCGCTGTGGCGCGGAATGGCGTAGATATTTTCGATCGCCGTCCCCATCGCGTGCATGGCGTTTGCCCCCTCCTCGGGCGCCTTGCCCGCGTGGGCCGACTCGCCCTCGATCTCGACGTCGAGGTGGGCCATCGCCAGGGGCTTCTCGATCCCCGCGACGACCTCGCCTGTCGGGTGGTCGAGGCCGACGTGGACCGCCAGCAGGTAATCCAGGTCGTCGGCGAAGCGGCTCTTCGCCATCGGACAGCCCCCGCCGCTGACCTCCTCGGCGGGCTGGAAGAAGACGACCAGCCGACCCGAAAAGTCGCTCTCGGCGATCGCCTCCAGCGCCGCGAGCCCCCAGGTCATGTGGGCGTCGTGGCCGCAGGCGTGCATCGCCCCGTCGATCTTCGAACGGAACCCCTCGGCGGCCGGGAGGTGGTCGACGTCGTCGGCTTCCTCGATGAACAGCCCGTCGATGTCGACCCGCAGGCCGATCGACGGTCCCTCGCCGCGGTCCAGCACCGCGACGGCGCCGGTGTTCCCGCCGGCCATACACTCGAGGGCGTCCTCGTCGGCCCCCCACTCGCGGGCGCGCTCGCGCCAGTCCTCGAGTCGCTTGTCGTCGGGGACGGCCATGCGGTCGGCCGGGTCGTAGGCGTCGGCGCCGACGGCAAGTTCGTCGACGCCGATGCGCTCGAGTTCCTCGACGAGGCGGTACGTGGTGTAGAACTCCCGCCACGCGGGCTCCGGGTGACAGTGGAAATCCCGGCGGACGGCGGACAGTCGGTTCCGGATCGGTTCGCTCATGGGAGTCGATGACTCCCCCCACGAACTTAATTGTACACAATTGTCGTTAACGTCGGCTACACAAAAAGGATAAGGTAGGTGGTGACAATCGTACGCCAACGCGTCGCTCAGGCGTGAACTATCATGAGCAAGCCAGATATCGTCGTCCTCCGCGAGGGGACGGAAGGACTCTCGATGGAATCGTACGCCGAAACGCTGCGCGAGCGCCTCCCCGAGGCGACCGTCGAACTCGCCCGCACGCCGAAGGAAGAACGGGAACTCGTCCCGCAGGCCCGGATCGTCACGGGCGTCACGATCGAGGAGGAGCTGCTCGAGGACGCCGATCGCCTGGAACTGTTCGCGTGTACGTTCGCCGGCACCGACCACGTCCCGATGGACGCGCTGGCCGAGCACGGCGTCGTCGTCACGAACGCGGGCGGCATCCACGCGCCCGGCATCGCCGAGCAGTCGATCGCGAACATGCTCGTCTTCGCACGGAACCTCCACGAGGGGTGGCGCCGGAAATCGAACGGCGAGTGGCGCCACTTCCAGTCCCACGAGTTCACCGACAGCACCGTCACCGTCGTCGGCCTCGGCTCGATCGGCCAGGAGATCGTCCAGCGCCTCGAGGGCTTCGAGGTCGAGACGATCGGGATCCGCTACACGCCCTCGAAGGGTGGCCCGACCGACGAGGTGCTCGGCTTCGAGGAGGACGACGTCCACGACGCCTTCGCCCGCAGCGAGTACGTCGTGCTCGCCTGCCCGCTGAACGATCTCACCCGCAACCTCGTCGACGCCGAGGCACTGGCGACGCTGCCCCCCGAGGCCGTGATCGTCAACGCGGCCCGCGGCGGGATCGTCGACACCGACGCCCTGGTTTCGGCGCTGCAGTTCAACGGGATCCGGGGCGCCGCCCTCGACGTCACCGACCCCGAACCGCTGCCCAACGACCACGAACTCTGGGACCTCGAGAACTGTCTCATCACGCCCCACACGGGCGGTCACACGCCGAAACACTGGGACCGACTGGCCGACATCGTCGCGACGAACGTCGACGCGCTCGAGGACGGGCGCGGATTCGAAAACGTCGTGTTCCGCCCGGACTCGAGTTGATCGCATGGCCAGCGACGACACCCGGTCGGCGACCGATCACGGCGATCGAACGACGACCGACCACAGCGATCAGACCGCGGCGCCCGAGGACGTTCGGTTAGGGCCGCCCGCCGATCCGCGAGCCGAGGATCCCGCCGCCGACCCACGGGCGGACTACGACTACGTCGGCGGTCGGATCGACCGCCCGCGGCTCGTCTCCGATCTCCGGCGGCGAATCGACGGTGAGGTCCGCTTCGACGAGTACTCCCGGGAGCTGTACGCGACCGACGCCAGCGCCTACGAGATGACGCCCATCGGTGTCGTCCTGCCGCGATCGACCACGGACGTCGCCAGCGTCGTCGCCTACTGCGCCGACCGCGAGATCCCGGTGCTGCCGCGGGGCGGCGGGACGAGCCTCGCGGGCCAGGCGGTCAACGAGGCCGTCGTCCTCGATTTCACCACGCATATGGGCGACCTCCTCGAGATCGATCCCGATGACGAGCGGGCGACCGCGCAGGCCGGGGCCGTCCTGGCCGAACTCAACGACGAGATCGAACCCCGCGGGCTGAAGTTCGCGCCCGACCCCGCCGCGGGAAATCGCAGCACGGTCGGGGGCGCCGTCGGCAACAACTCGACGGGCGCCCACTCCCTGCAGTACGGCAAGACCGACGCCTACGTCGAGTCCTGCGAGGTCGTCCTCGCGGACGGCTCCGTCGAACGGTTCGGCGAGGTCACGGTCGGTGAGCTTCGCGAGCGGGCCGATCCCGACGGCTCCCTGTCCGAGCGCATCCACGAGGCGCTCAGGCGGGTGATCGACGAGGAGAGCGAGGCCATCGCCGAGGCGTTCCCGCAACTCAAACGCAACGTCTCGGGGTACAACCTCGATCGACTCGTCGCAGAGGCCTACGGCGAACCCGACGCATTCGACGAGAACAGCGGGGAGTCCGTCGAGATCGACGGCGAACCCGACCCCGACGCGACGGTCAACCTCGCGCGCGTGTTCGCGGGCAGCGAGGGGACGCTGGGCGTGCTCACCGAGGTCACGGTCTCCCTCGAGCCGATCCCCGAGACCACGTCGGTCGCCCTGCTGACCTACGAGGACCTGCTCGAGGCGATGGCCGACGTCGACACCATCGTTCGGACCCACGACCCCGCGGCGATCGAGGCGATCGACGACGTGCTGATCGACCTCGCCGGGCGAACCGAGGAGTTCGCCGACGTCGTCGCACAGCTCCCCGCGGGCACCGAAACCGCGCTGCTCGTGGAGTTCTACGCCGAAAGCGACGACCACGGCCGCGAGCAGGTCGCCGACCTGCTGGCCGACCGACTGCCCGACGAGACCGTCCCGGATCCGACCGCGGACGAGGGCGACGCGGACGCCGCGGGGAACGCGACCGCCTCCGGCGACCCCGTCCGCGCCTTCGACGCGCTCGAGGCCCACGCGCCCGACGAGCGCGCCGAGCTCTGGAAGCTTCGCAAGAGCGCGGCGCCGATCCTGCTCTCCCGTACGTCGGACGCCAAGCACATCTCGTTCATCGAGGACACCGCGGTCCCCACCGAGAACCTCGCCGACTACGTCGCCGACTTCAAGGAGGTGCTCGCCGACCACGACACCTTTGCGAGCTTCTACGCCCACGCGGGGCCGGGCTGTATGCACATGCGCCCGCTGGTCGACACCAAAAGCGAGGCCGGCCTCGAGGAGTTCGAGTCCCTCGCCGACGCCGTCACCGATCTGGTCGTCGAGTACGGCGGTTCGGTGTCGGGCGAGCACGGCGACGGCCACGCCCGCACCCAGTGGAACCGCAAGCTCTACGGCGAGGACGTCTGGGGGCTCTTCCGCGATCTAAAGACGGCGTTCGACCCCGACTGGCTGCTCAATCCCGGAACGGTCTGTGGCGACCACCGGATGACCGAGCACCTGCGGTTCGATCCCGACTACGCGTTCGAGGCCGGCTTCGAGCCCGCCCTGCGCTGGGAGAACGAGAACGGCTTCCAGGGGATGGCCGAACTCTGTCACGGCTGCGGGGGCTGTCGCAGCGAGCAGGAGACCACTGGCGGCGTGATGTGTCCGACCTACCGCGCGGCCGAGGAGGAGAGTCTCAGCACCCGCGGTCGGGCGAACATGCTCCGCCAGGCGATGAGCGGCGATCTCGAGGCCGAGGCCACCGACACGGAGTTCCTCGCCGAGATCATGGACCTCTGTATCGGCTGCAAGGGCTGTGCGCGGGACTGTCCGAGCGAGGTCGACATGGCCAAACTCAAGGCGGAGGTCGAACACGCCGCCCACCAGGACCACGGTGTGGGCCTGCGCGAGCGCCTGTTCGCCAACGTCGATCGGCTCAACGCCGTCGGCTCCGCGCTGGCCCCCGTCTCGAACTGGGCGGCCTCGCTGCCCGGATCGGGACTCGTCGCGGAGAAGACCCTCGGAATCGCCCGCGAACGCGACCTCCCCTCGTTCGCCGACCAGTCGCTCGAGGACTGGTTTGACGCGCGCGGATCGCGAGTCGATCCCGCGGAAGCCGACCGCAAGGTCCTGCTCGTCCCCGACGCCTACACCAACTACAACCACCCCCGAGCAGGGAAGGCGACGGTGCAGGTCCTCGAGACCGCAGGCGTCCACGTCCGCATCCCCGACGAGGTGACGGCGACCGGGCGTCCGGCCCACTCGAAGGGCTTCCTCGACGTCTCCCGCGAGCGCGCGCGGACGAACGTCGAGGCGCTCGCGCCGTACGTCGAAGACGGCTGGGAGGTCGTCCTCGTCGAGCCCTCCGACGCCGTCATGCTTCAGTCCGACTACCTCGACCTGCTCTCGGGCCCCGACGTCGAGGCCGTCGCCGAGAGCACCTACGGGGTCATGGAGTACATAGAGCGGTTCGACCTCGTCGATCGGCTCCCGACCGCCGATCCCGGCGAGTCGCTGACCTACCACGGCCACTGCCACCAGAAGGCGACGAAGAAGGACGGCCACGCGGCCGGCGTCCTCGAGACGGTCGGCTACGAGGTCGACGCGCTCGACTCGGGCTGTTGTGGCATGGCCGGCTCATTCGGCTACGAGGCCGAACACTACTCGCTCAGCCGGAAGATCGGCGACGTCCTGCTCGAGCAGATCGCCGGCAGCGACGGCGAGACGGTCGTCGCCCCCGGCGCGTCCTGTCGGAGCCAGATCGCGGGCTACGACGGCCGCGAGGAACCACCCCACCCGATCGAGAAGGTCTCCGAGGCGCTGTCGGGCGCTCCCGCCCGGTAACGTCTGTCGAGGCCCTCGCCCCGCCACCGAACGGTTCGGCCGTCTCACCGCCGTTCGGTTCGAACGTCGGAACGTCCGACGACGATCCCGTGAGATCGGTCGCTACCGCTGGCCGACGGTCGAATCCGCCGCTACGGCCAGAGCCCGCGGGTCGCCTTCGCCTCCGCGATCCGCGAGAGCGCGACGACGTAGGCCGCGTCCCGCCAGCTCAGGTCCTTGCCTTCGACCTCGGCCCGAACCTCGTTCCAGGCGTCGAGCATCTTCTCCTCCAGTTCCGCGTTGACCTCCTCGAGGGACCACTTGCGGCGGTTGATGTCCTGGAGCCACTCGAAGTACGAGACGGTGACCCCGCCCGCGTTCGCGAGGATGTCCGGAACGACGGGGACGCCGCGCTCCTCGAGGATCGTGTCCGCGGCGAAGGTCGTCGGCCCGTTCGCGCCCTCGACGACGACGTCGGCCGCGATGTCGTCGGCGTTGTCGGCGGTGATGACGTTGCCGATCGCCGCGGGGATCAACACGTCGACGTCGAGTTCGAGGACCTCCTCGTTGGTGAGCGTTTCAGGAGCGTCCTGTTGCATGACCGCCTCGGGTTCCTCCTCGTGGGTCGGGATCGACTCGATGTCGAGCCCGTCGGGGTCGTAGATCGCTCCGTTGACGTCGCTGACCGCGACGACGTCGGCGCCCCACTCCTCGAGCAGGCGGGCGGCGTTGGCACCGACGCTGCCGAACCCCTGGACCGCGACCGTCGTGTCCTCGAGGTCCTCGCCGTAGTAGTCGACGGCCTCGCGGGCGATGATCGCCGTCGAGCGACCGGGCGCCTCCCCGCGGCCGTAGCTGCCGCCGATGACGGGCGGTTTCCCGGTGACGACGCCGGGGATCGTCTCGCCCTGTTGCATCGAGTAGGCGTCCATGAACCAGGCCATCGTCTGGGCGTCGGTGCCCATATCGGGCGCCGGCACGTCCGTCGTCGGACCGATGACGTAGCGCAGTTCCTCGGCGAACCGCCGGGTGAGCCGCTCCTTCTCGTCGTCGCTCAGGGACTTGGGGTCGATCGAGATGCCGCCTTTCCCCCCGCCGAAGGGCAGGTCCATCACGGCACACTTCCAGGTCATCCACATCGAGAGCCCGATACACTCGTCGGCGTTGACCTCGGGGTGGTATCGCAACCCGCCCTTGTACGGCCCCCGAACGTCGTCGTGCTGGGCGCGATACCCCGTGAAGACCTCCACCGAGCCGTCGTCGCGCTCGAGGGGAACCGACACCCGTTCGACGCGTGTGGGGTGTTTGAGCCGTTCGATGACGCCGTCGTCGACGTCGACGTGGGTCGCGGCGCGCTCGAGCTGGCGGCGAGCCGTGACCAGCGCCGAGTCGAGCTGTTCCTCCGGTTCCGTCTCTTCGGGTTGTTGCGTGCTCATCTTACGCTGTGAACAATTTTTGCGGGAACTCCGCAAGTGTTTCGACTCCGTCTGCCGTGACGACGAACGTCTCGCTGATCTCCATCCCGATCTCCTCGGTCCAGATCCCGGGGATCATGTGAAACGTCATGTTCTCCTCGAGGACCGTCTCGTCGCCCGGGCGGATGCTCGCGGTGTGTTCGCCCCAGTCCGGCGGGTAGCCCAGTCCCATCGAGTAGCCGATCCGATCCTCCTTCTCGATCCCGTACTGCGCGATCGTCTCCCGCCAGGCCTCCTCGACGGCCTCGCAGGTGACGCCCGGTTCGGCGGTCTCGAGGGCCGCTTCGATCCCCTCGACGACGATGTCGGCGGCCTCCTCGAGTTCGGCGGGCGGGTCGCCGACGAACGTCGTCCTGGCCAGCGGGGAGTGATACCGGTGGCGACAGCCCGAGAGCTCGATGATCACGGGGTCGCCGTCCTCGAACTCGCGGTCGGTCCAGGTGAGGTGGGGCGTGTCGGTGTGATCGCCCGAGGGCATCAGCGGGACGATCGAGGGGTAGTCCCCGCCGAACTCGTCGGTCCCGCGGATGAGAGCGTCGTAGATCTCGGCGGCGACTTCGTACTCCGGGACTCCCTCGCCGATCGCGTCGATCCCGGCCTGCATCGCGTTCTCCGAAATTCGGGCGGCCTGGCGCATGTACTCGAGCTCCCGGTCGGACTTTTTGATCCGTACCCAGCCGACGAGCAGGGTGGCGTCCTCGAACGTCGCCTCGGGGAGGTTCTCCTGCAGGCGCGTGTAGGACTTCGCGGTGAAGTAGGCGGCGTCCATCTCGAGGCCGATCCGGCCGTCGGCAACCTCGAGTTCCTCGAGGACGCCCGCGATGTAGTCCATCGGATGCAGGTCGTGGGGGGAGTGGACGTGGTCGTCGCTGTAGGATCGGATGTGCTCCTCGGAGAGCCACGTCGTCGCCCGCGCGCCGCCCGCGTCCATCTCGCGGCCGACCCAGATCGGTTCGTCGCGCTCGAGGGTGACGACGACGGCCTGGTGGACGTAGAACGACCAGCCGTCGTACCCCGCGAGGTAGTTCATGTTCGCCGGATCGGAGACGACGATCGCGTCGAGGTCCTCCTCGCGGAGTCGCTCCTTGGTCCGGGACAGTCTGCGTTCGTACTCCCGTTCGTCGAAAATCGTCTGTGGCATGGGACGCTCTACCGGGAAGTCGTGCAGTGGCGATAAAAAATTTGTGTATAATGATTACAGTAACTGTGTACGGATCGGCCCGGTTCGTACGCAGTGGTAGCCAGTTACATGGCGTCGGAAACCGTCCCTGCGCGTATGGCCGAACCCGAACTCGCGGATCGGAAGTGTACCGCCTGTACCGGCGACGAGGATCCCCTCGAGGGCGAGGAGCTGATCCCCCTCTTCGAGGAACTCGATCGGGACGTCTGGGAGGTCGTCGACGAACACCACCTCGAGGGCACCTACGCGTTCGCGGACTTCCGGGACGCGCTGGAGTTTACGAAGGAGGTCGGCGAACTCGCAGAAGAGGAGTTTCACCACCCCGACATCCACCTCTCGTGGGGCGAGGTGGTGATCGAGCTGTGGACCCACAAGATCGACGGCCTCCGGGAGACCGACTTCGTCATGGCCGCGCGGATGGATCGGTTCTACGAGGCGTACGACGATCCGGAGTAGCGCGGTTCGGAGCGAACGCGGTTCAGAGCGAACGGAGTGAGTGAGAACCGCGGCTGCGAGTAGCGCGGGACCAACGGTCCCGCGGACCGTTCGAGCGGGCGCTTGGCGCCCGCGAGCAGACGGGGAGCAAAGCGACCCGCGAGCACGAAGTGAGTGAATCCGTGGAACGGACGGAGTCAACTGGGCTTCAGGAGTAGGTGCAGTAGATCCGAGCCCGTCGCTCGAGCCGGGGTCCCCCGGAAACGGTTAGGGAGCGCGCGCCGTGGGTCGAGTATGGGCATCGACGACACGCTCTCGGCGCTCCCGGACCCCGGGGGCCACAGCTTCCCGGACTACTCGCTCCCGAAGGGCGATCCGGTGATGCCGATCGCGGTCACGCGCGAGGAGCTCCGGACCCTGCTCGAGCTGTACGACACCTTCGCCGCGGTCGACCCGACCGGGCTCGACTCGAACCCGTTTCTGAAGTCGACCACCCGATTCCTCGAGCAGACGTTCGGCACGCCCGTGTACCGCCCCGACGAACAGCTCGTCGACGACGTCGCGGCGATGCTCAACGACTTCTCCGACGACCTCGCGGGCGAGTCGGTCGGCGTCGTCGACGCGACGCCGACCCACCACAAGACGCTGTACTTCTTCCTGACCTCCTGTCGGGCCTACCGCTCGGCGATGCACATCCAGTTCGCGCCCGACGAGGCGGCGATCGACACCCTCTACGAGATCTACGAGCGCGTCGTCGACCAGGAGATGTACCTCAAGCGCCCCCAGACGGTCCTCGAGTAGTATCGAAACCTCGCCGTCGCTCGCGGTGCCGGCGTCGTTCGACGATCGAATCCGTCCCAACCGGAAGGCGGCGACCACCGGCGTCCCGCTCGAGGCGGGGAGCCGACGGCGGTCCCGAAGTTCGGTTCCGCGGTCGGTACCAGACCGCTTATTTCGGTGGGACGCTCCCCTTCCCGCAATGACGAACCAGGAGCTCATCGACGCGTTGCGCGCGGCCGACGCGGTGCAGTTCGGCGAGTTCGAACTCTCCCACGGCGGCACGAGCGAGTACTACGTCGACAAGTACCTCTTCGAAACCGATCCCGACTGTCTGGAGGCCGTCGCCGACGCGTTCGCCGAGCGACTCGAGCCTGACGACAAGCTCGCGGGCGTCGCCCTCGGCGCGGTGCCGCTCGCGGCCGCGACGAGCGTCGCGGCGGGGGCCCCCTACGTCATCGTCCGCAAGCAGCGCAAGGAGTACGGCACCTCCAACCTGGTCGAGGGTCGCCTCGAGGAGGGCGAGGAGGTCGTCGTCCTCGAGGACATCGTCACCACCGGAACGAGCCTGGTCGAGGCCGTCGAGGCGCTGCGCGAGGCGGGTGCGACCGTCGAGCGCGCGCTGGTCGTGGTGGATCGCCAGGAGGGCGGCCGCGAGAACGTCGAGGACGCGGGCCTCGAGATGGAGGCGCTCGTCACCGCCGAGGAACTGCTGGCGGAGCGGGACTGATCCCGTCTCCGTTCTCGAGCAACTGTGATGACCGCCGACGTCCCGCCGTCCGTTCCGCGGGAGCGACAGACGATCCGACTCTCGCCGGCGAACGTGGATTCGTTCCGGGAGTGGACCGTCGAGGGAACCGGACTGACGGCCGCCGCCCGCGTTACCGACTCCGAGGGACGGATCGCGCTCGTAAAGAACAGCTGGTCCGACGGCTGGATCGTCCCCGGCGGTGCGGTCGAACCGGGCGAAGCGCTCGTCGACGCCGCGCGACGCGAGGTGCGCGAGGAGACGGGACTCGAGGCGACCGTCGACGACCCGCTGCTCGTCGTCGAGCAGACGTACGTCTCCGAAACCGAATCCGACGCCACCGTTCGACTTTCGGCGCAGTTCGTCGTCTTCGACGCTCGAGCGAACGGGTCGATTCCCGATACCGAGCAACTGGGCGTCGAATCCGGCGAGATCGAGGCAGCCCGGTGGTTCGAAACGCTGCCTCCCGAACTCCACGAGGACGACCTGTTTCGGCCGTACCTTCGAGGATAGCGACGGGCTGGCGCTGTTCCCTGTCCGCACCTACTGGCCGTAGGACTCGAACTTCTCGAGCACGGTCTCCAACTGCTCGTCGGAGAGCCGCCGCGGCTCGAGCCCCGCGGAGCGCGTCTCGAGGTACAGTCGAGCCAGACTCTCGACGTGGTGGGTGTTCTCGAGGGCGGTCGCTAAGTCGGGCGCCGTCACCACGAGCCCGTGGTTCTCGATGAACGAGGCGGTCGACCCGGCTTCCTCCATCGCTTCGACGATGTTCGCGGCCAGCTGGTCGGAGCCATAGGGGGCGTACTCGGCGACGGGCACTTCCTTGCCGACGGCGACGATCATGTAGTGGATCGGCGGCAGCGGCTGGTGGGCGACCGCCAGCGCCGTCGACCACGGCGAGTGGGTGTGGACGATGGCGCCGACGTCCTCGCGGCGGTAGATCGCCGAGTGCATCGGCACCTCGCTGCTGGGAGCCATCTCGCCCTCGCGCTGCTCGCCGTCGACGCCGACGACGGGCGTCTCGGCGACGTCGAAGCTGTCGTAGGGGACGCCCGTCGGCGTGATCGCGAAGGCGTCCCCGTCGGTTCCCTCCCGCACGCTCAGGTTCCCCGTCCGCGCGGGCGTCAGTTCGGCCAGTTCGGCGGCGTGCTCCACGACCTGTCGGCGCTCGGACTCGAGGATCACGGTACCAGCTCCGTTAGCTCGCCGAAGCCATCTATCCTGTGGTCGGGTTCCCGTCGTCCCTCGAGGGGCTCGTCGGGGTCGGCGTTCCAGAGCACCGTCTCGAGGCCGACCGCGTTGGCCCCCATAATGTCCGCATCGACGTTATCGCCGACCATCACTGCCTCCGATACTCGTCGGTCCAGCCGCGCCAGCGGCAGGGTGAACATGACCGAGCCCGGCTTCTCCCGACCCGTCTCCTCCGAGGTGACCAGAACGTCGATGTGATCCTCGAGCCCGAGTTGCTCGACCTTCGCCAGCTGGATGCGGGTCGTCAGGTTGGTCGTGATCGCGACGTCGACACCGTTCTCCCGGAGGGTCTCGAGGGTCTCCTCGACGCCCGGGAACAGCGCCATCTCCTCGAGGTAGCCCTCCCAGAACGCCTCGCCCAGCGCTAGAGCGTCGCCAGCCCTGGGTTCGCCGGTGTGTTGCTCCACCGCGCGCTTGAAGTAGATGAACCGCTCGTGGGTCGCCGCCGTCCCGGAGAGTTCGCGCTTGACCTCGAGGCGGCCCGCTCGGTAGAACTCGTCGAAGGCGTCGCGGTCGAACTCGTATCCCAGCTCGCGGGCGGCCTCGAGGGCCGCCTCCATCCCGGCCTCCTTGCAGGGCGCGTACGGGTAGAGCGTGTCGTCGAGGTCGAAGAGAACGACGGTCGCCGTCATACGCTATCCGTTACGGCGAAGCAGGAAACGAGTACCGATCGGACAGTCGTCGGCGGGCTACGCGCGGTCGTCGCTCGAGCCGTAACACTCCTCGAAGAAGGCGCCCTCGAGGTCGACGGTTCGGCGGAACAGCCGTTCGACTCGCCGCTGGCGTCGCGGCGAGCACTCTGCGCCGACCGCGTCGAACTGGTCGCGGAGTTCGTCGACGAACCCGACGAACGACCCCACCGCGTGGAGGTCGATCCACTCGGCGTAGTAGAAGGGAAGATCGGTCCCGTCGCTGGGCGGCTCGGTATCTGAATCGCCGTACTCCGTCGCGACCGCGGTGGCCCACTCCCGGTAGATCCACTCCGCGGGAACGAGGACGGCCAGCGTCTCGGCGTACCCGCCCTCTCGAGCCGCACGTCCCAGCAGGTCGACCAGCGCGGCCGCGGTCGGCGAGTGGTCGGGGTTCGTCCATCGCGACTCGGGCACGCCCAGCGCGTCGAACGAGCGCTCGAAGTAGTCGTTCTCCTCGCCCGTAACGGTCTCGAGGAACTCGATCAGCGGGCGCTTCGCCCCGATCCCCGGCGCCTGGCCGACCGCGAACCCGAAGGCTCCGACAAGCGCCTCGAGGAAGGCGTAGTCCTGCACGAGGTAGGTCGCGTAGGCATCCGTCTCGAGCGTGCCAGCACCCAGCTCCCGCGTGAACGGGTGCGTCACCGCGTCGGTCCAGGCCGGCTCCGAGCGCTCGCGAAGCCAGTCGGTGAAGCGGGGGTCGGCGACGGTTTCGGCGTACGCCCCGTAGGACGTCGGCGCGGAAGCGTCGCTCACAGTCCCCACCCCTCCCGCGTGTAGGCCATCTCCCAGAACCGGTACTCGAGTTTGGCGCTCGTCAGGAACGCCTCGCGCATCGCCTCGCCCTCACCAGGGTAGCGGTCGCCGCAGTGATCGACGAACTCGCGACACCAGTCGGTCGCCTCGCGGAACTCGTCGCTCGTATACATCTCGATAAAGGGCGTGTAGCGGTGTTCTTCGGTCGCGATTTCGGTCATGTGCTCGGCGACGTCGAGATACCCCTGCATGCACGGATAGAGCGCCCCGGCGATCTCGGCGATCGAGCCCTCGTGGGCCGTTCGCACGAGAAAACTCGTGTACGCGACGCAGGTCGGGGCCTTCTCGACGCGTTCGAGTTCGTCGACCGAGATCCCGTAGTCGGCGGCGAACTCCCGGTGGAGCTCCATCTCGTGGTCCAGCACCTGGTGGGCGACGCCCAGCAGGTGGGTCATCGTCGCCTCGTCTCGGGCCTTCCCGCCCGCGATCGCGAACAGCCGCGCGTAGTCGAGCAGGTAGCGGTAGTCCTGTTTCACCCAGTGTTCGAACGCGTCCTCGTCGAGGGAGCCCTCGGCGAGTTCGACCACGAAGGGGTGCTCGAGCTGCGCCTCCCAGACGTGACTGCCGTCCTCGAGGAGGTCGTCGCTGAATGACATCGTCGACGTTTCGATCCGAGCAGGGATATAACTGGTGAGTACCATCTGGTTGTCAGAGGGTGGTCCGCGCGTCCGAGTACTCCGGAACCGCGTCGACGGCGATCGTGAACCTCGACTGGGACGGGTGACGGACCATCACAACGCTTTTATCCCGCTCGAGACAACTCGTATCCACGATGGTAGGTGTCCGCTTTACAGGGGCTCTCGCCCGCTTCTAATCATCACCTACCGTTCGCTGCGTCGGACGCAACCGGCCAGCGAGCGGCGTGCGCGGACGCCTGTTCGAACTTCTCACCGAAGTTCCCCAACCGATTACAGCCATGTCAGAATCAGATTCACAGGAACGGATAGCGGTCGTACTGCCAGACGGATCCGAGCTCGAGGTCGACGCCGGCGCGACGGTCGAGGACTGCGCCTACGAGATCGGGCCCGGACTCGGAAGCGACACGATCGCGGGCAAGCTCGACGGCGAACTCGTCGCCAAGGAGGAACCCGTCTACGACGGCGCCGAACTCGAGATCGTCACGGACGGGTCCGACGAGTACCTGCGCGTGATGCGCCACTCCGCGTCGCACTGTCTCGCACAGGCCGTCGAACGCCTCTACGACGACGAGGAGGTCAAGCTCGCGATCGGCCCGCCGACGGACGAGGGCTTTTACTACGACTTCGATAACCTCGAGGTCGACGAGGACGACCTCGCCGAGCTCGAGCGCGAGATCGAGGAGATCGTCGCCGCGGACTACGAGATCGAGCGCGAGGACGTCTCGATCGAGGAGGCCGAACGGCGCCTCGAGGACGAGCCGTACAAGCTCGAGCTACTCGAGGAGTTCGCCGACGAGAACGACCGGGTGTCGTTCTACAAACAGGGCGAGTGGGAGGACCTCTGTGCGGGCCCCCACGTCGACTCGACGGGAGAGATCGGCGTCGTCAAGCTGCTCGAGATCGCGGGCGCCTACTGGCGCGGCGACGAGGAAAACGAGATGCAGACGCGGATCTACGGGACGGCCTTCGAGGACGAGAGCGACCTCGAGGACTTTCTCGAGCGCAAGGAGGAAGCCGAGAAACGGGACCACCGCCGGATCGGCTCGGAGATGAACCTGTTCTCGATTCAGGACGTCACGGGCCCCGGGCTGCCGCTGTATCACCCCGCGGGCAAGACGGTGCTGAAGGAGCTCGAGGACTTCGTCGAGGACCTAAATACGGACGCGGGCTACGACTACGTCGAGACGCCCCACGTCTTCAAAACGGATCTCTGGCACCGCTCGGGCCACTACGAGAACTACGCCGACGACATGTTCATCTTCGACGTCGGCGATGACGAGTTCGGCCTGAAGCCGATGAACTGTCCGGGCCACGCCGCGATCTTCCAGGACCAGTCCTGGTCGTACCGCGACCTGCCGATCCGCTACGCGGAGAACGGCAAGGTCTACCGCAAGGAACAGCGCGGCGAGCTGTCGGGCCTCTCGCGGGTCTGGGCGTTTACGATCGACGACGGCCACCTGTTCATCCGTCCCGACCAGATCCGCCAGGAGGTCGAGGAGATCATGGACATGATCACGGAGGTTCTCGAGACGTTCGACCTCGAGTACGAGATGGCCCTCGCAACGAGACCCGAGAAATCGGTCGGGAGCGACGAGATCTGGGACCGCGCCGAGGACCAGCTCGAGGAGGTCCTCGAGGCCCGCGCCCACGAGTACGAGATCGAGGAGGGCGACGGCGCCTTCTACGGCCCGAAGATCGACTTCGCGTTCGAGGACGCCATCGGGCGCTCGTGGGACGGCCCGACGGTCCAGCTCGATTTCAACATGCCCGAGCGCTTCGACCTGGACTACGTCGGCGAGGACAACGAACAGCACCAGCCCGTGATGATTCACCGGGCGCTGTACGGGAGCTACGAGCGCTTCTTCATGATGCTCATCGAGCACTTCGAGGGGCGGTTCCCGCTGTGGCTTGCTCCCGAGCAGGTCCGCGTGCTGCCAATCTCGGACGACAACCTGGGCTACGCCCACCGGGTCGCAAACGAGTTCGACGACTTCCGCGTCGAGGTCGATCAGCGCGACAGCACCTTGGAACGGAAGATCCGCGCGGCCCACGACGACCGAGTTCCCTACCAGATCATCGTCGGGGACAACGAGGAAGACGACGGCACCATCTCGGTGCGGGACCGCTTCGAGGACCAGGAGTACGACGTCGAGATCGACGAGTTCCGAGCCCACCTCAAGGGCGAGCGCGACGAGCAGCGCACGGAACCGGACTTCCTGCAGGGCTGATCGCGCGCGTCGGCCGTCAGCCGTCGACGTTCGGGTCCGTCTCCCGGTTCTCGAGGAGCGTGCGAACCGTTCGGAACCCGACGAACCGCGGGGTCCGGGCCGCGTACCGCTCGTAGGCTCGACCGTAGCGCTCGCGCAGCCACGGCTCCTCGGCGAACGGCAGCGCGAGCCACCAGCCGAGGTAGATCGCACAGACGACCGCGACCAGCCGCGAGTTCGCGATCAGCGCGAAGCCGACCGTCGCGGCGACGTAGCCGACGTACTGCGGATTCCGCGAGTAGCGGTACCAGCCGCCGGTTCGCAACTCCCCGGCGAGACCCTTGGCCTCCTCGACGCCGAGGTCGAGTCCGGCCGCGATGGCGACCGCGTACCCGGCGACAAACAGCGCCGTGCCGACGGCCAGCGAGGGCGTTCGCGCCAGTCCGAGGCTGTTCCAGTCCAGGTACACGAGCGCGAGCACCGCCGCGTTGAGCGCGTGGGACAGCCCCCAGTGTAAGTAGTACCGTCGGCTCCGCTCGCCCGGGGGCCAGTAGTCGACGAGCCCGAGTGCGCTGGCGACGATCCCCGCCAGGTTGCTCAGGGCGAGCCCGAGGGCGATCGCGAACGCCAGAGGCGTTACCGCCACCATCGAGATCCCTCCGGCCCGGAGCGACGGCTCGGCTCGAGGACGGGGACCCCGACGATCCGATTCGGAGCGGGACGACGGCGCCGCGTTCGGTTCGATCGGCGTGGCATACCGAACCGTCGTCGCTCGACGATACTGGCCGTTCTCGCGGACGGACTAGGGGATTTATATCGGTGTATCGATAGTCGTCGGACGCCGTCGATGAAGTACCTCGACCTGCGGCTCTCCCAGCCCGATCCGATGCTCCACCCGATGCAGCGGTTCATCAGGGAGACGGACGTCGTACGG
The DNA here is from genome assembly GCF_012163165.1 of Natronococcus sp. JC468. Classification (NCBI taxonomy): domain Archaea; kingdom Methanobacteriati; phylum Methanobacteriota; class Halobacteria; order Halobacteriales; family Natrialbaceae; genus Natronococcus; species Natronococcus sp. JC468. Next base: position 41,271 of record NZ_JAAVUO010000016.1, on the reverse strand, counting down.
TACGAGGAGCTACAGGCCTGGAACGTCGACCCGCGGGGACCCGAACTCGAGTACGAGCTGTTTTACGTCGAGGCCGACCGCGAGCCGTACGAGGACGCGCTCGCGGCCGTCGACTCGGTCCGCTGGTACGATCTGACCCCCGTCGACGACGGCGCGTTTTACTGTTACGTCTGTCAGGAGACCCGCGAAGAGGACGTTCGCTGGCGGAAAGCGTTCCTCGAGTTGGATCTCGTCGTCGTCCCGCCGATCGTCTACGATTCCACCGCCGCGTTCGGGATGACCGTCGTCGGCACCGGCGAGAACCTGCGGGCGATGCTCAAGGGTCTCCCCGATGCGATCGACGTCACCGTCCGGACGATCGGCGAGTACGACCGCCGGCACGCCCCGCTGGTCGACGGGCTCACGGACCGCCAGCTCGAGGCGGTCGCGGCCGCCGTCGAGGTCGGCTACTTCGAGGTGCCCCGCGAGGGTAGCGTCGACGACGTCGCCGCGGCGATAGGGTGCGCCTCGAGCACGGCGGCGACGCTGTTACAGAAGGCCCAGGCGCGGGTCATGCGGCGATTGCTGCGTCGATACGGCCGGGGCGACGGCCCTCACGAGTTCGATCGACGCAGCCGCTGAATCGTTCGTTCGCGGGCCGCCTCACCCACGTACGTGGTGTGAACACACGGCAAGACGAATCGAAATATCCATACTTGCAGCATCGTGCACACTAGTATGAACCGCGCCGAGAAGGCCGCCCTCCAGCTGCGGGCGGTCGACGTGTTGCGGATGCTGAAGGAGACGCGAACCTACGACGAACTCGCCGCGGAGACCGGCCTTCCCGCCGGCGACCTCAACCGCTACGTCAACGGCCACGTCCTGCCCGGTACCGAGCGCGCCCGCGAGGTCGTCGACGAACTCGGCCGCGAGGCGCTGGCCGACGAGCTCGGCGCCCGGATCCGTGTCGACGATGAAGGGTACGTCGACAACACGGCGACGGTGTTCGACCAGCCCTTCCTGGATCTCGCCGCGCCGATCGTCGCCAACGCCTACGAGTTCGATCGTCCCGACGTCGTCCTGACCGCCGCGACCGACGGGATCACGCTGGCGAGCGCGCTGGCGAGCTACTACGGCACCCGCTGTGCCTACGCGAAAAAGACCAAGGAGACCGCTGTCGAGGAGTTTATCGAGGCCCGCGAGCGGCTCCAGTCGGGCATCGAGCTCACCTACTACCTGCCGGCCGCGGCGATCGACGCGGGCGAGTCGGTGCTCGTCGTCGACGACCTCATCCGATCGGGCGAGACCCAGGAGCTGTTGCTCGACATCGTCGAAACGGCCGACGCCGACGTCGCCGGCGTCTTCGCGCTCATCGCCGCCGGCGACGACGGTATCGAGCGCGCCCGCGACCGAACCGACGCGCCGATCGGCTCGCTGGTCTCGGTCTAACTATCGGCCTCGAGTTCGTCGAACAGCGCCTCGACGCGCTCCCTGACGTCCTCGCGGATTTCGCGAACTCGCTCGAGGTCCTTCCCGTGTGGATCCTCCAAGTCCCAGTCCCGAACGTCGGTGTCGGCGTCGAGCTCGAGGGTCGAACACCCCATCGTCGCGACGTAGTCGCAGGCCTCGAGCTCCGAGTCGGAGACCTCCCGGGGCGTCCGATCCGAGAGGTCGAATCCCTCTTCGGCCATCGCCTCGCGGACGACGTCGTGGATCGACTCCGCGGGGTGGGTGCCGCCCGAGACGATTTCGACCGCGTCCTCGAGTCCGCGAGCCTCGCGCTCGCGCTCGGCGTAGGCGGTCGCCATCTGGCTCCGTCCGGCGTTTTGTACGCACACCATCGCGACGCGGGTCGGGTCGGTTTCCATACGACCTCCTGCTCGAGGCGCAACCTAACGGTTCGTATGTTCGTCCCTGTGAGAGCTATAGACACGGATACGGGTACGTATGGAAAGCAGGGGTCAGAGAGCGAAACGCTGACTGCGGGCGTCAGCGAACGATCGTCACCGGTACCGGGGAGCGCCTGGCGACGGTCTCGGCGACGCTACCTAACAGGATGCGGCTGGCGCCGGTCCGGCCGTGGCTTCCGATAACGATCTGATCGAAGTCGTTGTCCTCGGCGTAGTCGACGATCGATCGGGAGATCCCGCCGACGATCTTGTCGGTCTCGATCGTGGCGCCGAGTTCGCTGGCGTGGTCGGCCGCGTCCTCGAGGAAGTTCTCGGCTCGAGTCTCGTGGTGGTCCTGGATCTCGTCGTAGTTGGCCATCGCCCCGCCCTCGATCCCCGTCGTCGCGTAGAAGTCGCCCGGATCGAGGACGTGCAGCGCCGTCACCGTCGCCTCGGGGTGTTCCTCGAGCGCGAACTCGAGGGCCTGGGTCGAGCGGTCCGAGTCGTCGATCGGGACGAGAATTCGCTTCGCCATGCCCCGATATACGGTCTCGTTCCGGATAAGTATCCACCACGAACGCTCACGCGGATGCGATTGGTCACGAGGAACGCGGGCGTACCGGCGAACGCGTTTCGGCCGACAGGGCCGAGGCTACCGGCGATGTGGATCGAAAAATCGAGGCCGTGTTCGAACCGATGTTACTTCGCGCGGCCCCGGCCGCCCGTGTTAGACGGTCGGACCTTCTCGGCGCCCGTGCCGCGGTTGTTCAGGCCGCGGTTGTCCTTGCCGGCGTTCGTCAGCCCGCGGAACGCGCGGTTCGTGTGGGCGTCGTCGCAGATCCAGTTTAGGTCGTCGTCGTTCTCGATCGCGGGGTGGTCCGGATCCACGAGGATTGCCTCGAACCACTTCTGCGAGCCGTCCTCGCCGACCCAGTAGCTGTTGAGCACCCGCAGGTTGGGGTACTTTCGAGAGACGCGCTCCTCGCCGATGCGCTGGATGTTCTTGCGTCGGCCGATGCGGTTGACGCCCTGGCGCTTGGTTCGTCGGCCCGCCTTGTGTCGCTGCTTGCGCGCCGTCCCCTTTCGAACGGAGACTCGCACGACGATGATGCCCTGCTTGGCCTTGTAGCCGAGCTCGCGGGCCTTGTCGAGGCGAGTGGGTCGATCGATCCGCTCGATCGCGCCCTGCTTGCGCCACTCCTGTTTGCGCTGCCACTGCAGTTCACCGAGCTTGCCGTCGTCGGGGTCCTTCCACGCGTCCTTGATGTGAGAGTAGAAGCTCTTTGCCATCGTGATCACTGCGGGCGTTTCCTGGTTCAACCCAGCGGGTCGACCCCGCGGATCACATCCCGACCTGTGGACGTCACCGCCGAACAGGTGCCCGCCGGTGCCCGCGACCCAGCGAGTCGTCCCGATCTACCCAGTTCCCGAGTATAAACGCTTCGAACCGCGTCGACGGTGCGGACGCGTTCGGTTCGAATTCACGACGGACCCGCGTTCGATCGTCGGCCCCCGCTTTGGAACCGGCTACGCCGGCTCGAGCAGCTCGTACTCCTGGGAGAGATCGTCCCAGAGCCGATCGACCGATCGCATCGACTCGAGCGACTCGACCCGATCCCGCAGCTGCTCGGCCTCGGCCTCCGAGGTCATCCCCTCGCTGACCGCCTCGTCGACGACGGTCTCGAGTACGTCCCGTTGATACTCGAGTGGTGTCTCGCTCATGCCAGTTCGACACACACTACCGAGCCAGTTAGTTATGCGACCCACTATCACCGTTGCACTGTGACAATAGTTACCGGACACGGCGATCCATCGAAGCGGACGCTCTCAGCAGGCTCGAGGACCGATCGAACCCCGGTCGGGCGCGGGTCTCGAGGCCGCCGGACGTTTTCGCTGTGCAACGTTCGGCTCTCGGTCCGAGACGCTCGAGAGAAGGCCGCTCGAGGCGCCGCCGCAGGGACCTCCGAGGACGGCACCCAGTGACAGTTCGCAAAAATAAACTATTATAAACTTATTACGGGTTTACCAGCGACGGATCGGTCGCCGCGTAACTCCGGACGCTCGTCCGGCCTCGGTTTCGATGGCCGGCCTCTCGTACCGCGTGCGGACGCCGTTCCGACGGGGGCGGCCCGGCCGAACGCGGGTGGCGGGGCCACGGCCGTACTGCGGGACTACAGCTTCCCGAGAACCGCGGCGCCGCGCTCGAGCGAGGCGGCGGGTTCGCGCGGGTCGTCGTGCTCGTAGACGAGCCACTCCGCGCCGGCGTCCGCGGCGGCCTCGGCGCAAGCGCGGACGTCGACGTCACCCTCGCCGATCTCGGCGAACTCGGGGTCGCCGTCGACGCGCATATCTTTCAGGTGAACCGTCCGGATTCGACCCCGAAGCCGGCGGAGACGCTCGACGGGGTCGTCGCCGGCCGCGAGCGCCCACCCGACGTCGAGTTCGATCCCGATATCGGTCGCCTCGAGGAAGCGCTCGAAGGCCGACTCGCTCCCGAGGTCGGCGTACTCGTGGTCGTGGTTGTGGTAGGACAGCGCCCAGCCCTCGTCGGCAAGGTCGTCGGCCAGCGCCTCGAGCCGCGTCGACGTCTCCTCGACGGCCCCGGACGACTCGAACCGGTCCGGACCGAGCCATGGAACGACGACGCCGTCGATTCCGAGGGGTACGTAGGCCTCCCGGACGGCGGCGCGGTCGTCCTCGAGCGTTTCGATCCCGACGTGGGGCGGTACGACGCCGAGTCCGAGCGTTTCGAGCGCCTCGACGACGGCGTTCGGATCGTCGTGCAGCGGGGAGTACTCGCCGGCGAACTGGACGCCGTCGTACCCGGCGTCGGCGACGCGCTCGAGGACGCCGAACGTGGAATCCTCGAGTTCGCGAACGCTGTAGAGGTTGATCGCGGTCTTCGGCATGGGTCGTTCCACGCGCCCTCGGCGTAACGAACTATCGGTTCGGAGACGGCTCCGGCGCGGTGGCGTTGGCCGCCGCGAACGCCGCGCCGTCGCGGCTACTGGTCGGAGGCGGGAACCCGACGACGGATCATCTCCGGTGCGATACCGTTGACCGCCGCGAACACCGCGCCGAGGACCAGCCCGTAGACGAGGTGACCGATCGCGAACAGCAACGCGGCGAACAGCTCACCCGCGAGTCCCGGAACCGGCAGGTACGGGAGCGGAAACGCGCCGACCCCGGCTCGGGTCATCGCGACCGGAAAGATGAGCCCGCCGGCGACGAGCCCGAGCACCGTTCCGAAGACGATTCCCGCGAGGAGGTACTCCCGGAACGTGTTGACGACGTTCTGGATCGGCTGCAGCGAGATTACCGTCGCGAACGCCAGCCCGAACAGCACGCTGAGCAGCAGGTGGATCGCCCAGCCAGCGCCGACGTCCGCCGCCGGAATCGGCGCGAGCCCCCCGAGGAGCTCGATCTGATTCCCGCCGAGGGAGAGGATCAGCCCCATCGCGATGCCGCCGGCCAGCCCACCGGTGAATCCGCCGCCCCAGCGACCGACGCCGTCGATTGTTTGGGAGGTATTGACTGCCATAGTAGAACTACGGCCTCCTGACAAAATAAGCCTGCGGTAGTTCTTCCGGAGCAACAGTCTTTACGTCTGATAATATCTGATCGAGTCCGTTCGACCCGCTTCCTATACCGAGATGGCATTTACGGTCGACTCGAGGCGGATCCGAGCGGCGTCGACGGCGGATCGACGACCGCTCGTTCGGCGGTGTTTCGAACGCCCGCGATCCGTCGGTGCCGTGGGTAAACCGAAGCGGCGTGCGCCGTCACTCGCGGATCGATTCGAAGGAGCCGTCGGCGATCGACTCGGCCAGGTCGTCGCTCGAGAGGTCGTCGGGAACCCGTCGGGGGTACTTGCGTCGGAAGTAGCCGAGCAGGTTCTCCAGATCCCGCTCGAGGAACTCCTCGGCGTTGGCGTGATCGGTCGGCACCGCCTGGGGCCAGTCGAACACCTTCACACCCCCTTCGTTGACGAAGACGTTGTACTCGCTCATGTCGGCGTGGACGTACCCCGCCTCGTACGCGCCGGCGACCTCGCCGACGAGCAGATCGAGGACGCCCAGCACCTGGTCGGCTTCGAGTTTCGCCCGCGAGAGCTCGACCCCGTCCATCTTCTCCATCACGATCGCGTGACGGTTCTGATCGATCGGACGGGGAACGGCGACGTCGGGGTACAGTTCCTCGAGGATCTCGTGTTCGCGCTCGGCCGCCTTGCGCGCGGTGTACATCCAGGAGACGTGCTCCTTGTCCGAGGTGTAGTCGCGTTCCTTGTGGACCTCCCGGAAGTTCGTGTACCCCTCGCGGTGGTACTTCAGCGCCAGGGGCTTGTAGGAGCGAACCTCGTAGACGTCGCTTTCCTTGCCGACCCCCAGCGGCGAGCCGAACTCGCCGATCGTCTCCCGTTCGACGAGCGTCCGCAACGCGAGCGCATCGTACCCCTCGAACTGGAGGGTGTACCCCTCGTACTGGATCGTCTTCTTCTCGACGAGCCCGCGCTTGAGACAGCGCTCGAGGCGGTAATCGACCTCCTCTTCGGTCAGACTGGCGAACTTCGGGAGCTTCTCCCGCTGGACCCACTCCGAGAAGCGCATTCCCTGCTCCACGCCCGAGAGGAGATAGAAGTCCTCTTCCTCGAGCTCCGGCAGTAACTCGGCGACGTTCCGCACCATGTCCCGAAGCTACCCGTTCGGCACGTAAAAACGTCGTGACAACGGCTACGCGGGCCGATCCGGACGCGCCGTCGTCTCGACGGGGCACCGACACGGCCCGTCGGTAAATCGCTAGTAGCGATACGAAACTATAGTAGCCACTGAAAGTCAGTGCGCACCCGATCGCACGACTACTGTGCGATCGGTGTGCAAACCGTTTCAGTTGTTACTATAACGCGTCGTCGGAATCGCTTTCCGCCTCGCCGTCCTGCGCTCGAGCATGACCGCGCTTGCCGACCGCGACTGGCGGCTCATCGCCGACGATGCTCGCGAGGGGGCGACCCAGATGGCCCTCGAGGAGGTCGCCGGCCGAACCGCGATCGAGGACGACCTCCGAACCGTTCGCGTCTACTCGTGGGAGCCGAGCACGCTCTCGCTTGGCTACCGACAGGATCCCGACTCGGTCGACTGGGAGTACTGCGAGCGGGCGGGGATCGACGTCACCCGCAGACAGACCGGGGGCGGAGGGATCTACCACGACCGGTACGCCGACATCTCCTACACGATCGTCGCGCCGGCCGACGAGGTGCCCGGCGACCTGATGGACTGCTACGCGCTGTTTTGTGAGCCGATCCTCGAGGCGTTCGACCGCATGGGGATCGACGCCGACTTCGCGGGCGCCGAGCAGGCGTCGATCTACTACCCCTCCTGTTACCTGCGGGATATCAACCCGGCTCACGACGTAGTCGCGCCCGCGAGCGCGGGAGCGGACGCGAAGAAACTCAGCGGCAACGCTCAGTACCGCCGACGGGACGTCGTGATCCAGCACGGGTCGCTGTCGTACGACCTCGAGCCCGACCACCACGTCGACGTCTTCGACACCGACGTCACTGCCGACACGTTCGTCGATCGCGTGACCAGCGTTCGCGAGCAGACCAGTCTCGACCGCGAAACCGCCGTCGAGACCGTCGCCGACTCCTTGCAGGAGTGGTGTGGAGCGACCGACGGCGAGTGGCGCGAGGACGAACTCGAGGCGGCCCGCGACCTCGCCGACCGGAAGTACGGCGCGGACGCCTGGGTTCGCGAACGCGAGGTCCTCGAGGACGGACGGTAGGACGCGAGTCCGTTCGCGAACGGAGCGTCGAAACTCTCGCCAGTCGGGCAGTGCGGATAAACGGCGGGACGAGTGGGGGACGGCTACGGACAGCGGACAGCCCCCTCACGGCCCGAACAGGAGGACGTAGAAAAACAGCGCGGCAGCGGTACCGAGCGCGGCGTGCCCGGCGATACCCGCGGCCAGCGCGAGCCCGCCCGCGGCGCGGACGATCGGTCGGATCGGTGCTCCGAGGTGCCGTCGTTCGACGTCGGCGATCGTCATTGTGATTCCCCTCGTCTTGCAGTTGGGAACGAACGGGTACAAAATATCGAGTTAATTCTCAGAACCTCGGAGTACGGACCCGACCTATGGGGCCTCCGATCGAACTCCGAAGGGTCGGTCCGGCGACTCCGAAGTACCTATCACCGGGCGATACCCACTCTCGGCCATGAAGGTCGGCGCACACGTCTCGATCTCCGGCTCGCGCGTCTCCTCCGACGACGAAACGCCCCCCTACGACGATGTCCGCAATGCAGTCCACCGCCAGCGCGCATTCGGCGGCAACTGCGGGCAGATCTTCACGACCTCGCCGCAGGTCTGGGCCAAACCCGAGATCAGCGACGAGGCCGCGGCGGGCTTTCGCGAGGAGAGCGACGACCTGCTCGAGGGACCGTGGGTGATCCACTCCTCGTACCTCGTCAACCTCTGTACGCCCAAGGACGACCTCCGCCGGAAGTCCAAAGAGAGCATGCAGGCCGAACTCGACGCCGCGGAGAAGCTGGGGATTCCGTACGTAAACGTCCACCTCGGCGCGCATACGGGCGCCGGCGTCGAAGGCGGGCTCGACAACGCTGCGAGCGTCATCGACGACCTCGAGGTTCCCGAAGACGTGCAAATTCTCATCGAGTCCGACGCGGGTAGCGGCACCAAGCTGGGCGGGGAGTTCGCCCACCTCGCGGGGATCATCGACCGCACGGACGAGGAGATCGGCATCTGCATCGACACCGCCCACACCCTGGTCGCGGGCAACGACCTCACCACGCCCGAGGCCGTCGACGAGACCGTCTCCCGGTTCGACGACGAGGTCGGCCTCGAACACCTCGAGTACGTCCACCTCAACGACTCGAAACACGACGTCGGCACCCACAAGGACGAACACGCCCTCATCGGCGAGGGCTATATCGGCGAGGACGGCATGCGCGCGATCGTCAACCACCCCGACCTGCGCGAGCTGCCGTTCGCGCTCGAGACGCCGACCGAGGACGGGAAGGGCTTCGCCTGGAACATCGAGAAGACGAGGGAACTCCGAGACGACACGTAAACGCACGGTTCGGCGTCGCTCGGAACCGACCCGCTTTTACTCCCGCTGGCAATACGAGGAGCCGTGCGCGAGTTCTCCGAAGACTACCTCGAGCGGACCCGCGAGGGGATGTGGGACGACTCCCGGCGAGCGCTCGAGCCCCTCGCGCTCGGCTCCCGCGAGCGCGTCCTCGACGTCGGCTGTGGCACCGGCGAGCTGAGCCGCGTCCTCGCCGCGGAGGCGGCGGGCGAGGTCGTGGGCTGTGACGCCGACCCCGCGTTGCTCGAGCAGGCTCGCGAGCACGTTCCGGTCGTCGCGGGCGACGCCCTCCGCTTGCCGTTTCCCGACGACGCCTTCGACCTCGTCGTCTGTCAGGCGCTGTTGATCAACCTGCCCGATCCCGAGACGGCGATCCGGGAGTTCGCCCGTGTCTCGAGCGATCTCGTCGCTGCGGTCGAGCCCGACAACGGCGCCGTCGACGTCGACTCGAGCGTCCCCTCGGAGGAGCGACTCGAGGATCGGGCGCGACGGGCCTACCTCGACGGGGTCGGAACCGACGTCGCGCTCGGCGCCGACGCCCGCGACGCCTTCGACGAGGCGGGGCTCGAGGTGCTCGAGACGCGCCGCTACGACCACGAGCGGACGATCGAGCCGCCCTACGGCGACGCGGCGCTGACGACCGCCCAGCGAAAGGCGACGGGCGCCGGGCTGGCCGACGACCGGGAGACGATGCTCGCGGGCGAAATGAGCGGCGAGGAGTACGACGCCCTCCGCAGCGAGTGGCGATCGATGGGACGGGACGTGATCGAACAGATGGAGGATCGCTCCTACCGGCGCCGCGAGGAGATCCCGTTTTTCGTCACCGTCGGTCGGGCGTGATCGGCCCCGGGCTCGAGAGCCGGACGGGAGTCCGTTGTGACGATCGCCGTCCGATAACAAGACTGAAGAGCGCGACCGAAAACCCGTAGACTGGGTGACGATCTCGGTTCGTGCGCTACCTTACGAACGCGAAACGCGCGGTCGCCGACCTCCGGAGCGGCGGACGCGGGAAGATCCTGCTCGCCGTCGCCTTCGGCTGGTTTCTGTCGATCAGCGTTCGGATGATCTACCCGGCGTTGCTGCCCCACATCCGCGGGGCGTACGATCTCACGCTCACGACCGCGGGATTTCTCCTGACGGTCCTCTGGATCGCGTACGCGGCGGGACAGCTCCCCGGCGGCATCCTCGCGGACTGGACCGGCGAGCGTCCGCTGTTGATCGCCAGCTCCCTCCTCGCGGCGACGATGCTCGCGCTCGTTGTCGTCGCGGAGTCGGCGATCGTGCTGTTCCTCGCGACGGCGCTGTTCGGACTCGGAACCGCCCTGTACGGCGTCTCGAGGTTCACCATACTCGACAAGATCTACTCCGACCAGCTCGGGACGGCCACGGGCGCCACGATGGCCGCCGGCGACGTCGGGAACGCGGTGATGCCGCCGGCGGCCGGGTCCCTCGCGGTCGCGGTCGGCTGGCAGTACGGGTTCGGGTTCGCCGTACCGCTGTTCGTGCTCGCCGCGGTCGGGCTCTGGCGGACGCTCCCGAGACGAGAGTCGGCGACGGGGCCGCTACGCGAGGCGCTCTCGCTCGAGGACGTCGTCCCGAGCCTCTCCCATCCGGCGGTGTTCCGAGGAACCATGCTGCTCGTGTTGTGGGCCGTGATCATCCAAGCGTTCATGGGCTTTTACCCGACGTACCTGGTCGACGAAAAGGGCCTCTCCTCGCAGGCCTCGACCGCGCTGTTCGGCTTCTTCTTCGCGCTGGGGATCCTGATGAAGCCGATCGCGGGACGGGCCTACGACAGCGTCGGCGTCCGGATCCCGTTGCTGGCGCTCGTGAGTTCGGCCGGGCTGGCACTCGTCGCGCTCCCGGTCGCGGGGGAGCCGTGGCTGTTCGTCCCGCTGACCGTTCTCGCGAGCACGCTCCTCGGATTCGAGACGATCGTCATCTCCGATCTCACCAGCCGACTGCCGGACGGAACCCGGGGGACGAGCCTGGGTGCCCTCCGCACGGTCTACCTCGCGCTCGGCGCGATGAGCCCGGTCGTCTTCGGGGCGATCGCTGACCGGGGGTACTTCGACGAGGCCTTCCTCGTCATCGGTGCCCTCGCCGGCGTCATCCTGCTCGTCGTGTTCGCTTCGATCGATTACTGATCAAACGACGTCGCCCCGCACCGTCGCCCCCTCCTGTTGCTCACGCCAGGCGTGGACCTCTCGGGCGGCCTCGCTGGCCTCCGTCTCGTCCATTCCGAGCATCTCGAGGGCGGCCGACAGCGTCGGCAGGGCGAGCTCGCTCTCCCGAAGCTTGCGAAACGCCTCGTCGCTTCTCGTGCCGTCGACCCAGAGACACACCCCGCGGGGATCGAGCAGCCGGGTGTAGTCCTCCCGGAGTTTCGCGCCGCGTAACCGCTGAGTGACGTTGTCCTCGAAGCCGGCGTTACAGACCTCGAGGTGGATCGGCTCGTCCTCGCCGAGCAACTGGGCGGCCAGACACTTCTCGGGGGCGGCGTGGCCGTTGGCGTTCGCCCAGAGGTACTCGGGATACTCGGCGGCCCAGTCGGCCCGAACCGACTGGCCGACGCCCTCGATCCCGTACTCCTCGCCGACGTCCGTCGACTGGCTGTCGTCGCGCATCAGCACGTCCTTCGTGAGGTAGACATCGAGCCGCTCAACGGGGTCGAGCCCGAGCGCGACGTCGCCGAACGCCCAAATTTCACGGACGGGAACGGGCGTGCGCTCGCGTTCGACGGTCTCGACCAGCGTCTCCAGCCGGTCGACCGCGGCCTCGCGGGAAAACTCGCTCATGGCGGGGAGTCGGCCCTCGAGTCGCAAAACGGTTTCTCAGTTCGGACTCACGGACTCGAGTCCGTCGCGGACGTCAGGCCGCCTTCTCCCCGTCGGTCGTCACGTACACCGTATTGCGAACCGTCGCGTGGACGGTTCCCTCGCCGTCGACGAGGTCGACGGTGTAGTGGCGGTCGACGGACTCCGTCCCCTCGGTCGCCAGCTCGGCTTCGATCGCCGCGATCTCCTCGTCGGTGATTGTACATCGCGCGTACAGCGTCTTCCGACCCGGTTTCTTGAACCGGATCTCCGCTTCCTTGTCCCAGACGACGTACTCGTCGCCGAGATTTTTGAGGAGCATCATCATGTAGAACGGGTCGACCGCGGCGTACATGCTACCCCCGAAGGTCGTCCCGACGTAGTTCCTCGTGCGCCAGTTTAGCGGCAGTTTCACCCGAACCTCCTGCCAGTCCGGTGCGATGTACGTGACTCGGCCGCCCGTCCGACGGTAGGCCGGAAAGAGGTTGAATCCGAGGCGGTAGAGCCGCGAGCGAAGCGCGTCGAGCATACGCCCACTCGAGGACGCCGCGTGAAAGCCGTTAGCAAACGCATGGCCCGTGTCCGACGGTTGTCGACAGCGAGTCGGAGCGACCGCCGGCCCGCTGACGGGCGGGTCGTGTCAAGAGCGCAGATTTTTACCCGTACCCGGCGAAGGGAAGCGTATGCGACACCGCGTCTTCAACGAGGACGGCGGCGAGGAGCTCGTCTTCGTCATGGGCTGGGGCAACCGCTGGACCCACGAGAACGTCAGCTGGCTGATCGGGAAGCTGACCGACGCCGACTACCGGGTCCACGCCTTCGAGCTCCCGACGAACATCGACGACTTCAAAGCCGACTGGCTCGAGCCCATCGCGGAGTACGTCCGCGACTTAGAGGAGTACCAGCTGCTCGGCCACAGCGCGGGCGCGCTCATCGCCCAGGCGTTAGACGGCGCGGACAACCACGTCTACCTGAGCCCGTTCTGGGGGTACGGCGAGCGCTACTCGGAGCCGCTGCTCGAGGCCGCGTCTCGAATCCCGACGACGTTTCCCTGTCTTCCCGCCGGCGAGATGGACCGAACCGCACTCGGCGAGGAGGCGACCGACCACCAGCTCGCGACGACCCCGAAGTGGGTGTCGCCGGCGTTCGTCCGCGAGACGCGCCACGCCCAGGCGGAACTGCTGACGATCGACCACGACGCCGTCGTCTTCTGCTCGCTGACCGATCCCGTCATCAGCCTCCGCCCGATCGGCGAGCGAGTCCCCGCCGAGCACGTCGTGTTGTACGACGGCGGCCACGAGCTGTTCTCCTCGCCGGGCCGCGAACGGTACGTCGACCTGCTGCTCGAGGCCCTCGCCGAGGGCGCCGCGGCGGTCGAGACCCGGGAGACGGTCCCGGCCTGACGTCTCGGACGGCACGGAGGCGAAACCGACATACGCGCGCGTCGGTAACTGCCGCCGATGGATTGTACCCGGTGTGACGAGGAGGCGATCATGCACGCGGCCTACTCGGGGGCACACCTCTGTCAGCACCACTTTCGGGAATCGGTCGAGAAGCGGGTGCGCCGACGGGTGCGTCGGGACGACCTCGTCCCGCAGGACGCGACGCCCGAGGATCCGCTGACGTGGGTGATCGGCCTCTCGGGCGGGAAAGACAGCGTCGTCCTCACGCGGATCCTCCACGACACGTTCGCCGAAGACCCCCGCATCGAGCTCGTCGGGCTGACGATTCACGAGGGGATCGAGGGCTACCGCGACGAGTCGGTCGAGGCCTGCGTCGAGCTTACCGACGAACTCGAGATACGCCACGAGCTCGTCAGCTACGAGGAGGAGTTCGGGATCCGGATGGACGACGTCGTCGAGGACGACCCCGAGAACATGGCCGCCTGCGCCTACTGCGGCGTCTTTCGGCGAGACCTGCTCTCGACCTACGCGGAGGACCTGGGGGCCGATCTGCTGCTGACGGGCCACAACCTCGACGACGAGGCCCAGACCGCGCTGATGAACTTCCTCGAGGGCGACGTCGCCCAGATCGCCAAACACTTCGATGCAAGCCTGGGACCGCTCTCGGAGCGGGGCGAGCAGTCGGAGTTCGTCCCGCGGGCGAAACCGCTGCGGGACGTCCCGGAGAAGGAGGTCGCCCTGTACGCCCACGTCGAGGACCTCCCCGCCCACATCACGGAGTGTCCCCACGCCAGCGAGGCCTACCGCGGCGAGATCCAGCAGCTACTGTACGATCTCGAGGAGAACCACCCCGGAACCCGCCACTCGATCCTCTCGGGGTACGAGGAGCTGGCCGAGATCGTTGCCGACGACCGCACAGGCGACGCCGAGGACGACGGCGACGGACCGGACCTCCGGGAGTGTGCCGAGTGCGGCTCGACCACCACCCGGGAGATCTGCCGAAAGTGCTCGCTGCTCGAGTCGCTGGCCTGAACGAGAGCCCGAACGGCGACCGTAAGACGACACTCGACTACCGCTCGGATCGCGAGTCGGGTTTGTCGACGACCTCGCCTCGGGCTGGCTCAGCCGTGTCCTCGAGTCCGACGTCGTCACTCGGGTTCGGTACTGCTCGGAAAAGGATCCGCGGAACCGGCGGGTGTGGTGTGTCAGGTGCCGGCGCCGTGTCCGCGGCCGCGTCGATCGTCGCGGCGACCAGTTGGTGGTGTGTCGATCGTGGCCACCGCGTCGAACGATCGCCTCCGCGATCGCACCGTGGTGTGTCGGGTCGGTGCGGTCGCGCGTCGCCGTCAGGTCCGACCGCGGTGTGTCGGGTACGTCGGACTACCGGATGACGTCGACGCCGTTCTGGCGCTCGAGTTCGTTCCGGCCGCCGTCGCTTTTCGCGCCGTGTTTGACGTTGTTGCTCGCGTCGAAGTCGCCGTCGCTGGCGCCCTCGAGGCTGGCGCGGGAGCGGTCGGCTTGCTTCTGGGTCGACGGGCCGAGCACCTGCGCGCTCTGGACCCCGGTCATGATCGCCATGACCCGCACCTTGCCCTTGTAGTTCTCCTGAATCCGGGCGCCCCAGATCACGTTGGCCGAGGCCTCGAGGCGCTCGGTGATGTTGTCGGCGATGCCCTCGGCCTCTTTCAGCGTGAGGTCGGGGCCGCCGGTGATGTGGACCAGCCCGCCGCTCGCGCCTCGGTAGTCGACGTCCAGCAGCGGGTGGTTCATGGCGTCCTTGACGACCTCGTCGGTCTTGTTCTTGTCCTGGGTCTCGCCGACCAACATTACGGCGACGCCGCCCTGGTTCATGATCGTGGACATGTCGGCGTAGTCCAGGTTGATCAGCGACGGCTGGGTGATCGTCTCGGAGATCCCCTTGACGGTCTCGGCGATGATCTGGTCCATCACCGAGAACGCCTTGCCGATCGGGAGGTTCGGGACGTAATCGAGCAGGCGGTTGTTGTCGAGCACGATGATCGAGTCGGCCTCGTTGCGCAGCTTCTCGAGGCCCTCCTCGGCTTTCACCGTGCGGGCGCGCTCGACGTTAAAGGGCGTCGAGACCATCCCGACGACGATGGCGCCCTGCTCCTTGGCGATCTTCGAGACGACAGGCGCGGCGCCGGTACCGGTTCCGCCACCCATACCGGCGGTGACGAACACGAGGTCCGCGTCGCCGAGCACTTCCTTGATCGTGCTCTGGGCCATCTCGGTCGCGCGCTCGCCCATCGACGGATCGCCGCCGGCACCGAGCCCGTTGGTGAGGGACTTGCCCACCAGGATCTTGGTGTCGGCTTCGATCATCTTCAGGTGCTGTTTGTCCGTGTTGATCGCCACGGTCTCGGCGCCGTCGACGCCGATGTTGTACAGCCGGTTGATGGTGTTGTTGCCGGCGCCGCCACAGCCGACGATGACGATCCGGGGCTCGCCGAACTCGTCGCCGTCCATCTCGGCTTCCATCTCTCGGGCCTCTTCCTCGGCGTTCTCGAGGGCGTCTTGAACGATATCCTGCATCGTTACACCTTGGCCCAGTTGCGCTTGCCGCCCTGTTCGGTCCGACCGTCGGACTGTTCGTTGACCATCTCGCGGACGGCCGACCGAATCGCCTCGCTTCGGTTCGGGAACTCGCCCGAATCGACCAGTCGTTCGACCTCCTCGATCTGCTGTTTCGGAATTCGCAGTGTCACACGCTCCATTGTTGTATTCCCCGTTGGGGGTAAGACGGGGTGCGCCCCTGTCAGACGCACCGTGTCTTACGCCAGAGCCGCCCGACATCGGGCGGTTTTCGGCGTTCGTCGCCGGGTGTAAGACAACCGTCTTACGCGACTAATAGCGAGACTGTCGAACATATTAAAACTTTCGTCAGACACGAGCGTCTGTGTATTACACCAGTCCTTATCGCGAGTCGAGCACGTCGGCGGCGGGCGTCCGGCGGCCACAGCTCGGACAGAACGACCAGTCCGAGCGGAGCTCGTCGCCGCAGTCACAGAACAGCCGCCGGGCGGTTTTCTCGCCACAGTTCGGGCAGTAGACGTGATCGGCGTCGACGCCCTCGCCGCACTGCGCGCAGTTGCGCTCGGTCTCACGTTCCGCGGTCGGATCGGTGTCGGACACTGCCGACGCGCGCGCCTTGGTACCGCTCGTGCCGTCCTCGAGCGAGATCGTCACGTTGACGTCCTGTCCACGCTCCGCCGCGGTCCGACGCTCGGCGAGTCGCTCCGTGAGGAGGTCGTCGACGCGCTCGCGGACGAGGTCGTCGATCGCCGTCTCGCCCGTCCGCTCGGGCGAGTCCGACGACTCCTCGAGGTACGCCCGCAGGGCCTCGCGCATGGCCTCGCTCTTGGAGGTCTCGAGCTCCTCGAGACGGGCAACGAGGTCGTCGTCCGCGCGGAACGTGATCTTGCTCATCCTCTCAGATGCCCCGTTGTTATCCCACCTATATCAATTATCTGGTGGGGCGCCTCGGCGACCGTCCCGAATGATAACCCTTATATTTGCCTCGGCGATTACGTTGAGGTGCGCCCGCCCTTAGCTCAGACTGGTAGAGCAGTCGACTGTAGATCGACTTGCCCCCCGTTCAAATCGGGGAGGGCGGACTGGTTTTCCGCGAACCGTCGAACGAAGTGAGACCGTGAAGGGAAAGCATGTCCAACTCTTGTGAGGACTGGCCTATTATGGAGACCTACTTGGAGATCAGAGAGAGGATTCGGGATTCTATTGACGCCTTCCTCATACGACTCCATGGCTTTGAGAGCAGGCTTGAACAGGAATATGAAGTAGATTTATCACCAGCAAATCTTATCTTGACTGGCAATGAGTGCAATAAATTCCATCTTGGCTGATATGAGTGCGATTGCAAATCAATCTATAGGAGTAGCGTTGACTCTAATATTCGCATATTTAGGATGGCGAGCTTCTGCAATACCCGGCGAAACCGATCGAATCAGAAATGTACGAGAGAGGTTTGGAGAGACCGGTAATATCACTTCCTTCTACGCTTTCCGACTTTTGAGAATACAAGTAATCGAGCGAGAGGGGTTCTTGATGAAAGCTGCAAAATACATACCGCCTTTTCCCTATCAGGGTAGAGCAAGCGTATATCTGAGGTTTAACTCCTATGAAGACGCTGGCTTCCCAAGGATTGCTTCGGTGGATCAAATCACAGACCATCCCGATTACAATGGAGAATACCACATAGCCCGAATGACAAAAAATGACTATGGAGATCCCTCTGTTGACATAACTCTTGCAATTGAAACGGGTGACCCAAAAAATACACGGATCCATTCAACATCTTTCTGGCATTCTTCTGGATATAGTGAACAAAGCTCTCCACCAAATGATTACTACAATCCTGACTATTCTTGGAGCGTGGGAGAGGACAAAACCACTGAGGTAGAAGAAGGTGTTCAGTAGAAGATCCAGCTATCCCCGATAGGCTTTGAATCGCTCATCTCGCTCGAGATAAGATATGGTCGAGTAGCCCCTCGTCAGCCATATCGAACTCTTCCGAAACCTCCTCGAATGAGACGACTGGATTGTCCCAGTTGCTCGTCTGCTTGATAACCCATTCCTCGATCTCGGTTCCATAGCGGTATAGCACGTGTCCTTCCGCGCGGTCGCCTCACGACGTTCGTAGTGGCCGTGTTACAGCGCACCGTCTCGCTAACGAGGATCGATCGCTCGTATCCGATCGGTTGAACGCGAGCGAGGATGTCAAGTCGACTAAATCCAACGGCGAAACGTGCGGGAACTCACTACGGGGAGGGCAGACTTCTTCTCGAGCCGATTCGTAGCTGACTGTAGCTCGACCTGTCCCGCGTGGCGACCGCCGCGGCTCGCTTCTCGAGGGACTCGTACCTCGCGACGCTCGAGCGGTCGGTCGAGCGCGCGGCCCCGCCTTTCGCGGGAGCCGAACTGTTTATCCTGATATCTTATATATCAGGACGAGGGACTGTCGTTGGGGTAGGTGGTGGTCACGACACCGCGGCCGGAGCGACGGTCGCGAACGGATGTGGAGCCGTTCTCGCGTCGGCCCGCCCTCGCCGGCCGACCGCTTTTGGTCGGGCCCGTTTTACCGCACGCTATGAGCGACGACGGACCGAGTCGCGACCGCGCACAGGATCGGGCCGAGAAACGCAAGTCCGAACGCGCCGACGGCCCCGAGGCGATCCTCGAGGAGGTCGAGCGCGACCTGGGCTCGCTCGAGTACCCCGTCTCGAGCGAGGAGCTGGCGACGGAGTACAGCAGCGAGCCGATCGACATGCCCAACGAGACCGAGTCGCTTGGCAGCGTCTTCGATCGGCTGGCGGGCGAGCAGTACGACTCGCCGGAGGCGGTTCGCGAGGCCGTCTACGGCGAGATCACGGGCGAGGCCGGCGACGTCCACGAGGCCAACCCCGAGCGCGACCTGGAGGAACTCGATGACGAGAGCCAGGGATCGGTCAGCGAGAGCGGCGGCGACGCCCTCTGAGAGCCGGATTTTTCGGCGCCGTCCCCCGAGAGCAGAACCGATTTACGTCAGCGCCGTTTTGCCTCGGGTATGGATTACGAGTCGAGTCTCGGTCGAGCGATGGACGAAGTTCCGGACATCGGCGGCGACGAAAGCCGCCTCGAGATTCCGGACCCGAACGCCCAGAAGGACGGCGCGTTTACGCGGTTTACGAACCTCGGCGACATCGCCGACGTCCTCTCGCGCGAGGACGAACACCTCCACCGGTTCATCCAGCGCGAGCTGGGGACCAGCGGCAAGTTCGACAACGGCCGCGCCCGGTACAACGGGAGCTTCTCCGAGCAGGACTTCAGCGCGGCGGTCGACGCCTACGTCGACGAGTACGTACTCTGTTCGGAGTGTGGCCTCCCCGACACCCGCCTCGTCCGGGAGAACCGCACCCCGATGTTGCGCTGTGACGCCTGCGGCGCGTTCCGACCCGTGACCAAGCGCTCGGCCAGCAGCCAGCAGCAACAACAGCAGGACGCGGTCGAGGAGGGCCAGACCTACACCGTCGAGATCACCGGAACGGGCCGAAAGGGCGACGGCGTCGCGGAGAAGGGCAACTACACGATCTTCGTCCCCGGCGCCGAGGAGGGCGACGTCGTCGACATCTATATCAAGAACATCTCCGGAAACCTGGCGTTCGCTCGACTCGACTGAACCGCGTCGCCTGACGGGTTTTCTCGCCGATTTCGGCCTCGCGGTAGCGTGTGCGTTCCGCTCGAGGAGTCCGAACGCCGTCCGAATAACGGTTCGCGCGCCCGCGGAAGCCGGAGCCGTCGCGGATCCGGGCCGGACGCCCGCCGACCGCGAGAGTAAAGTCAGCTTGTGCTAGTTACGCGAACGTGGCAGTCTCGTTCGACCTCTTCGGTACGCTCGTCGACGTCGACCAGCCCGCGGCGCCAGCCGATGCCGTCGCCGACGAACTCGCGGCTCGAGACATCGACGTGCCCGCGGACTGGGCCGACGCCTACACGAGTCCGCACGTCGATCCACCCGAGCACGCGGAGGTACCGCTTCCGGCCCACGTCAGCCGCGCCCTCGCGAGCCGCGGGGTCGAGTTCGAGAACAACGTCGTCAGACGCGCGGTCGTCGCGGCGTTCGACCCCGTCGTCGAGACCCGCGAGGGGGCGCTCGAGGCCGTCGCGGCCGCCCGCGACCGCGGTCCCGTGGCGATCTGCTCGAACTGCAGCGTCCCCGAACTTGTCGCCCGGACGCTCATCCGTGCCGACCTCGAGCGGGACGGGTTCGACGCGACCGTGACCAGCGTCGCCTGCGGCTGGCGCAAACCCGCTCCCGAAATCTTCGAGCTGACCGCCACCGAGCTCGGGGTCTCGCCGTCGGAACTGGTCCACGTCGGCGACGACCCCCGAACCGACGGCGGGATCGAGGCCGTCGGCGGTACTGCAATCCTGCTCGAGGACGTCCCCCTTCCCGAGGTTCCCGAGGCGCTGGCGAGCCTCGAGGGAGGTGTCGAACCGTGACCGCGAGCACGAACGCGACCGCGAACGACGCGCGAACGAACCCATCCGTATGACGCTGACGACGGCCGCGCTGGTCGGGTTCGCCCTCGGCCTGGACCGCATAGTGGGGGAACCACCGAACGCGGCTCACCCAGTCGCGTGGCTCGGCCGCCTCGTCGGCGCACTCGATCGCCCCTGGAGCGACGACGACCGCGTCCAGCGATCGCTTGGCGTCCCGATCGCGCTCGTCGTCCCGCTGGTTCCCGCCGTCGCCGCGGGCGGGGCCGTCCTCGCCGCGGCGGCCGTCCACCCCGTCGCGGGCGCGACCGTCGCCGGGCTCGCTCTCTACCTCTCGACCAGCCTGCGGATGCTACTCGAGCTCGCGAGCGAGGTCGTCGCGGCGACCGCGGGCGACCTCGAGACGGCCTGCGACCGCGTTCGGGGACTCGTCGGACGCGATACCGACGAGCTCTCGCCCGCCGAGTTACGCAGCGCGGCCCTCGAGAGCGCGGCCGAGAACCTCGCGGACGGGCTGGTCGCGACGCTGTTGCCCTTCGCCGTCCTCGCCCCGTTCTCGCTGCCCGCTGCGGCCGCGGCGGCCGCCTGGGTCAAGGGCGTCAACACGCTGGACTCGATGCTGGGCTACCCCTCGAAGCCGCTGGGTACCGCGAGCGCGCGGCTGGACGATCTCGTAATGTGGCTCCCCGCCAGGCTGAGCGCCGTCGCGATTGCCGTCGCCGCGGCCGACCCCGAGGCGCTCGCCCGCGCTCGAGGGTGGGCCCGAACCCCGACGTCGCCGAACTCGGGGTGGCCGATGGCGGCGCTCGCCTGCGCGCTGTCGGTCCGGCTCCGCAAACCCGGCGTTTACGATCTGAACCCCGACGCCGCGCTCCCGACGCTCGAGGACGGCGAGCGCGCGACGAGAGTGGTCTTTCGCGCGGCACTGGTCGCGGCCGTGCTCGCGGTCGCGCTGGGGGCCGCCCTCGAAGCAGCCGCACGCACTGCGGGCGCGGGGGTGGTCGCGTGAGGACCTGGCTCGGCGCCTGTCGGGGCGCGCTCGCCTTTCTGACGCGACTTCCCGTCGGCCACCGCGAGGGCGACTGGGACGCGTTCCGCACGCGGCCGGCGACGTTCCCGTTCGTCGGGCTCGTCGTCGGCGCACTGGTCGCGATCCCGCTGCTGACCGCCGACGTCCTCGAGGCACCGACGGTCGCGCTGGCGTACCTGCTCGCGGTCTACGCCGTCGTGGGAATCCACAACCTCGACGGCGTCGCGGACCTGGGCGACGCGCTGGTCGTCCACGGCGACCGCGAGCGCCGACGGGAGGTGTTGAAGGATACGACCACCGGGGTCGGCGCGCTCCTGGCCGTGTCGCTGACCGTCGCGGGGCTCGCGCTCGGCGCCCTCGGCGTCGCCGACCTCCCGCCAGCGACGGCCGCCGGCGTCGCCGTCGCCGCCGAAGTCGGCGCCAGGATCGGGCTGGCCGCGATGGCCTGCTACGGGACCGCGAGCCACGAGGGGATGGGAAGCCAGCTGACCGAGGCCGCAGTTCCGGGGCGATTCGTCGCGCCCGCGGGCATCGTCCTCGGGGCCGCGGCGCTCCTCTGGCCCCGTCCCGCGGCGATCGCCGTCCCGGGGGCGCTCGTCGGGGTCGCGCTCCCCTGGTACTGGGCGAGACACAATCTCGGCGGGATCAGCGGCGACGTCTTCGGCGCGGCCGCCGAGATCGGTCGCGTCGTCGGACTGCACGCGGGGGTGATCGCGTGGACGCTCTCCTGATGTGCGGCGGGAGGGGAACCCGCCTCGAGAGCCCCCGGGAAAAACCGCTGCACCCGATCGCCGGGACGCCGATGGTCGACTGCGTGCTGGCGGGCCTCGAGGCGAGTCGCGTCGAGACGACGTTCGCGGTCGTCTCGCCGAACGCCCCCGAGACGGCCGCCCACCTCGAGCGAACCGACGGCGTCCGGACGATCGAAACCGACGGCGAGGGGTACGTGGCCGACCTGCTTTCGGCCCTCGAACACCCCGCGGTCGAACCGCCCGTGCTCTCGGTCGCGGCCGACCTCCCGCTGCTCGAGGGCGGGGTCGTCGATCGCGTCCTCGCGGCCCACGGCGGGAGCCGGGCCTCGCGAACCGTCTGCGTTCCCGCGGCGCTGAAGCGCCGCCTGGGAGTCGGCCTCGAGACCCGACTCGAGGACGCCCCCCACCTCGCGCCGACCGGGGTCAACGTCGTCGGCACGACGGAGGAATCCATGAGACAGGCGAGCTACGATCCGCGGCTGGCGGTGAACGTGAATCGACTCGAAGACGCCCGCATCGCGGAGGCACGATGCGAGTAGTCCTGGCCGCGGGCGCGACCGAGACGGCGCTGATCGATGGCATCAGCGCCGCGGGCGCCGCGCCGGAGCTGATGGCCCACACGCCCGCGGCCGACGCCGAGATCCTCGCGTACGGCGAGCCGACCGCAGCACCTGTCGTCCCGGTGAGTCCGACGGGCTGTCCGACGCCCGCGGCGGTGACCCGGGCCGTTCGGGAGGCCGTCGGCTTCGACCTGTCGGTCGTCGACGCGGGCCTCGCGAAGCCGACCGCCGCGCCGACGGTCGATCTCGAGGCGGAACCCGGAGCCGACGTTCGCGACCCCGTCGCCGTTCCCGGGGCCGAACGGATCTTCGAACGCGCACGCGAGTACGGACGCGACCTCCCCGACGACGAGCTCCTGCTCGGCGAGACGATTCCGGGCGGGACGACGACCGCCCTCGGCGCGTTGACCGCCCTCGGCGAGTCCGTCGGGGTGTCCTCGTCGCTGCCCGAGAACCCCCTCGAGCGAAAGCGCCGCGTCGTCGAGCGCGGACTCGCCGAAAGCGGGCTCGAGGCGGGCGACTGCGAGGACGCACCCCTGCGGGCGATCCGGGCCGTCGGCGATCCCGTCCAGGCCGCGGTCGCCGGGATCGCCGCGGGCGTGCTCGAGGGCGGTACTCGAGTGGTCCTCGCCGGCGGGACCCAGATGGTCGCGGTCGCCGCGCTCCTCCGACACGCCGGAATCGATTCCCCGCTCGAGGTTGCGACG
Organism: Natronococcus sp. JC468; assembly: GCF_012163165.1. NCBI lineage: Archaea > Methanobacteriati > Methanobacteriota > Halobacteria > Halobacteriales > Natrialbaceae > Natronococcus > Natronococcus sp. JC468. The sequence goes on along the minus strand of NZ_JAAVUO010000016.1, from coordinate 18,022 downwards.
ACCTCCTTCGTCGCCGACGAGCAAGGCGAGGCGCTCCCCGAAGCGTGTTCCCGCCTCGAGTGTGAACTGACCGTCACCGACCCCGGCTTCGAGGGACGCGACCACGTCTCGATGGCCCGCTACTGTGCGGGCGAGGCCAAGGAGGGTGTCGCGATGGGCGGCGCGCTTTCGCTCGTTCCCGACGGCGGAATGGGTGCGGTCAGGGACCGCTTCGAGGGCGTCTGCCGGCGACTCGGGGTCGACGGCGAGCGCGACGACCGCGCCGGCGGACCGAGCGATCGCGCGGCCGATCCTCCGGAGGGGAGCCGTGGATCCTGACGCGATCCGCGCCGCCGAGCGGGTCCCCCACGGCGGCGAGCCCGATCCCAACGTCCTCGATTTCTCGGCGAACACGAACTCCGAGACGCCCGACGGGACGGCGCAGGTCTACCGGGACGCCCTCAAGGAGAGTCGGCGCTACCCCGACGACGCCTCCCCCGACTACCGGGCGGCCGCGGCTGCGTTCGTCGGCTGCGATCCCGAGCGCGTGATCCCGACGCCGGGCGGGCTGGCCGCGATCCGCCTGACGATGGAACGGGTCCTCGAGCCCGGCGACACCGCGCTGGTCCCCTACCCCAGCTTCGGCGAGTACGCCCGCGAGGTCCGACTGCAGGGCGCGACGCCCGCCTTCGTCGGCGTCGACGACGTACTCGAGATCGGTCCCGACGCGCTCGCGGACTGCGCGCTGGCAGTCGTCTGCACGCCGAACAACCCCACCGGCGGGGCGGCCGACCCCGACGCGCTCGCGGCCTTCGCGGCCCGCTGTGGCGAGGCCGGGACGACCCTGCTGATCGACGAAGCCTTCCTCGGCTTCACGGACCTGCCCTCCGCGGCGGCGTTCGACCGCGAGAACGTCGTCGTCGCGCGCTCGCTCACGAAACTGTTCGGCCTCCCCGGGCTGCGGGCGGGATTCGCGGTCGCGAGCGGGCAACTGCGGGACGACCTCGAGACGGCCCGCCGGACCTGGTCGCTTGGCACCCCGGCCGCACGCGTCGGTGCCCACTGCTTGTGCCGGGACGAGTTCGTCCGCGAGACCCGCACCCGGGTCGCCCGCGAGCGTGATCGCATGCGGGAGGCGCTGTCGCCCCGCTTCGAGGTCGAACCGTCCGACGCACCGTACCTGCTGTGTGAGGTGGACGACCGGAGCGTGGAGGAAGTACTCGAGCGCGCCCGCGAGCGGGGCGTCGCGATCCGGGACGCGACGACGTTCCGGGGGCTCGACTCCCACGTTCGGGTGGCGATCAAGGACCGTGAGGCGAACGATCGGCTCCTCGAGGCGCTGGGGTGTTCGCCGTGAGTTCCCCCGCGATCCGCCGACGAGACGGCGTCGTACGGTTCGCCCGTCCGGGCGCGGAGTGGCTCTCGACGGGCTGGAACGGCGGTCGTCGACGGGCCGATTGCGCGTACAACGTCTCGGTGCCCGAGGGGTGGGCCCGGACCGACCTGGGGGCGTACGCCGACGAGCGCCTCGAGCGCGCGGGCTTCGAGGACCCCGGGCCCGTGCTGTTCACCGGCGTCGACGCCGATCACGCCCGCGGCGCCCGCTGCGGTCCGGTGACGGCCTGCGCGACCGCGGGGGTCTCGAACCCCGCAGTGTTACCGATGGTGCCCGCGGGCGGGACGCTGCCGGGCGCGGAGCCGTCGTCCGACTCGCCCGCGGGGACCGTCAACGTCCTCGTCTACGCCGATCGACGGCTCGCCGACGGCGCGCTGGCGAACCTCGTCGCGGTCGCCGCCGAGGCGAAGGCGGCGACGCTGCTCGCCGAGACGGGGTTTCCCGGAACGACGACCGACGCGGTCGTCGCCGGCCACGACCCCGACGGCGAGCCCGCGGCCTTCTCGGGAAGCGCGACGCCCATCGGCGCGGCGACTCGAGCCTGCGTCCGCGAAGCGGTGCGAGCCTCGCTGCGGGCCCGCTACGGGGACGGCGACGACCGCCCGGAGTCGCTCGCGGACGCGCCCTACGGCGTCTCGACCGACGCGCGGGCGCAGGTGTTCGAGCCCGCCCTCGAGGACCCCGACGGCGGGCGAGAACGGTAGGCGACGATCGCTCAGTGCTGGCCCTGTAGCACGGGCCGACTCCGGGCCGACTGGCGTGCGGGCGGCTCGATCGGATCGAGCGCGGTGACGAGGGTCGCCAGCTGGTATCGCTGGTGCGGTCGATGCCCGCTTCCGTCCCACGCGATTCGCTGGATCTCCGCCGCCGAGAAGTGGCGACCGATCCCGTCGGCGTCGTCGACGGCTTCGGCGAGCAGTTGCCGGGAGTGAATCCCAGCCTCGCCGCCCTGGGTCCGCACCAGAGAGAGGACGCGTTCTTTCAGTCGGGGCCGAGCGCCGAGCCAGCCGTAGGCGAACTTCTTGACCCTGTACTCGGCGGAGGTGATCGGGACGCCGAAGTCGACGTACTCGATCTCGGCGAGCTCCCGCGAGAGCAGGGAGAGGAACTCCCGGTACAGCTCGATTCCCGCCTTCTGCTCGGGCGGACAGGCCATCGCCGTCGCGAACAGCTCCGGCGCGTAGAACGGCGTCGTCGTCCAGAGGTGGTGGCGGGTCCGATCCTCGCCGTGGTTGAGCATGTTGATGCCGCGCTCGCGGATCAGGAAGTGAACGTGGGCGCCCTCGAGAGTTCGTTCGGGGTAGGCGTCGATCCGCTCGGCGACGGAGTCGACGAGTCGATCCGCGTCGAGACCGATCACGTCCTCGATCTCGTCCGGCGCGAACTGCTGGTTCGATCGAACGAGCGTCTCGACGAGGTCGGACCTCGAGTCGACCGCCGTCGGCGGGGTCAGGTCTGGGAAGATCTTGTCCCCGCCGTCGCCGGTAACCAGGGTCGCCCCCGGGTAGTCGGCGGCGAGCTGTTCGGCGAAGTCGAGGCCCAGCGCCATGCCGACGGTGTTCATCCCCTGGGTCATCTCCAGGAGGGTCTCCCGGTGGCGCTCGGTCCTGTCGACGAAGTACGACGACCACGGGATTCCGAGTGCGCGGGCGACCTCGCGGGCGACGTTCGCCTCGTCGACGTTGGAGCCGTCCTCTCGTACCGACGTCGCGGCGAGCAGCGTCCCCCCGGTGACGCCGTCCCGTACCGCATCGTAGCCGGCGATCGCTGCGCGCGAGTCGAGCCCACCGCTCAGCGAGACGATCGACGTCTCGGTCGTTCCGGCCCGTCGGCGACACGCCTCGACGAACTGGTCTTTCAACGTACGGGCGTTGTCGACGACGCCCCGGTCGCCGTTCTCGTAGCTGTCGAACCGGAACTCGTGGAGCGACGTGACGTCGTCGCGTGCGCCCTCGAGCAGCGATCCGGGCGGCAACTGTCTGACGCCGTCGAAGGGCGTTCGAGTGCCGAGCGGATAGCCGACCAGCAGCATCTGACCGAGGCCGAGCCGATCGACTCCGACGGGTCGTCCCTCGAGAACCGCCGCGAGTCGACGCGCGACCTTGAGTTCGCGGGTGACGATCGTCGCGTCTCCGATCGCGACCCGATAGGTCGGGAGCCGGCCGAAAGCGTCGTTTACGACCCACATGTTCCCGCTCGAACGGTCGATGACGGTGATGAGAAAGTCGCCGTCCCGCCTCGCCACCCACTCCGCCAGCCGGTCGGTGTTCCCCCCGTCGATCCACGTCGCTACGGTTCGGAGCGCGGCCTCGGTATCGCGGCGGTCGTAGAGTCGTCCCTCGAGAAGGATCGTCCGCTCGTCGGTTTCGACGACTTCGGTCGGGTACGAGTCGTACCCGCTGTACGCGAGCGTCCCCCCGGCGGTCCGAACTACCGTTTCGTGACTGTAGGAATCGGTAAAACAAACGGAATCGAGTACGCGATCGACGATCCCCTGATCGAGAACGTTCCCCCCGACAATAGTCGTTCCAGGCATCCAGTAGTGATTCTTCCCAACCGCTGATCAATTCAATGATTTTTTAATTAATTCGAACAATAATTTTTACTCAGTATAATCACATTTTCTGATATTGTTTTCGGGTTCTCAGCCACACGCAACTCAGTATACCGCCCTCTCGCCGGCCGAGGCGCCCCAGCGTATCGGTTCCGTCGAATCACGGAGCCGCGACGCCGTTCGGCGACGGGCGGACTCCCGGGTGACGCCGATCCCGGTCGCTACTCGAGCCGGAGGAACCGCCGATCGTCCTCGCGCTCCTCGGTCGCGGGGTACATGATCACGAAGTTCCCCTCAGTGAGCCGGGAGATGTGCTTCGGCAGCGTCTGGAGTTCGGGGTGCCAGCCGGGATCGTCCCGGCGGGAGCTCACGCAGACGACGAGGTCCTCGGCTTGCACCGCCTCGCGCAGCCGCGAGCGAAGCGCCGTCCAGTCGACCGCCGACTCGAGCGTCTCGGAAACGCCGGGATCAACGCCCGAGAGCGCGTCCGCGAACTGCTCGGGGTCGTCGCGGACCGCGAGGACGCGGATCGGCGCTCCGGTTCGCTCGGCGAGGAGCTTCACCGTGCGCAGCGCCTCCGGAAAGCCGTCGTTACGGTCGATCCCCGGCGGAAGGATCAGGACGATCCGTCGGGTCGCGTTGAGGGGGTCGTGGACGCGCCCGACCAGCGTCAGCTGGGTGGTTCGGCGCAACACCTGATCGATGGTGTGGCCGAACATCCGCTGTTCCCGCGATCGGGCGCCGTCCCAGCCGATGACCAGCGTCGAGATCCGGTTCTCGAGCGCCGAGCGGACGATTCCCGAGGCGACGTTGTGGTCGACCCGCGCGTGACCCTCGATCGGTACCTCGGCGCCCGCGGCGTACTCCTCGAGGTCCGCGAGCCGGTCCTCGGCCGCGGCGACCTGGGATCGGGTTCGCGCGGTCGACTCCGGCCGAACGACCGAAACCGCGTGCACCGGCTCCCCGACGCGGGGATCACGGATCGCGAAGGCGAGATCCAGCAGCGACTCGGCGTACCGTGACTCGCTGGAAACCGGAACGAGGATCCGCTGTGGGGTCTCGTCGGGGTCGTAGGGTCGTTGCTCGCGGGTTCGGGCGAGGACGCCGCCGGAGCGCTCGACGACGGCGGGACTGACGACGCTGACGACGAGGATCATCACCACGACCGCGTTGATCATCGCGAAATCGAACCCGGGGACGCCGGTCTCGAAGCCGATCTGGACGATCGCGAGCGCGGCCGCGGCCTGGCCGATCGAGAGTCCGAACATGCTTCGGATCTCGTCGCGGTCGTAGCCGTAGAGCCGTCCGGTCGCCCACGCCGCGGCGTACTTCGTCGGAAAGAGCATGACGAGCAACGAGCCGGCGATGGCCAGCGTGTCGGCGCCCGCAAAGAGGACGCGGACGTCGACGAGCATCCCGACCGACAGCAGAAAGAAGGGGATAAAGAGGGCGTTGCCGACGAACTCGATGCGGTTCATCAGCGGGCCCGTCTCCGGAACCAGTCGGTTGAGCGCGAGCCCGGCGAGGAAGGCGCCGACGATGTGTTCGACGCCGACGAGTTCGGCCAGGAACGCACAGAGAAAGAGGACGCCCATGACGAACAGGAACTCGAAGTAGCTCTCCTCCGCGCGGCCGCGGAAGAACCACCGTCCGAGCCGGGGCACGAGCAGCCAGACCCCGACGAAGAAGGCGGTCAGACCGACACCGAGCCGTAGCCAGAACGCGGCGTCGAGCGTTCCGTCGGTGGCGGCGATCACGACCGCGAGCACGAGCAAGGCCAGGGTGTCCGTCAGGATCGTCCCGCCGATCGTCGCGGTTACGGCCTCGTTGGTCGCGATTCCCAGGCGGTTGACGACGGGGTAGGCGAGCAACGTGTGCGAGGCGAAGATAGCCGCGAACAGCGACGCCGCTGCGACGGTGAGATCGAGGACGAAGACGCCGACGACGGTGCCGACTGCCTGCGGGACGAGAAAGGAGAGCAACCCGAAGACGACGCTGCGATCCCTGTACTCGACGAACTGGTCGAGGTTGATCTCGAGTCCCGCGACGAACATCAGGTAGACGAGCCCGACCTCGCCCAGCAGCTGGATCGTCGCGTCGCGCTCGAGCAGGTGGACGCCGTTGGGGCCGATCGCCGCGCCGACCAGGATGATCCCGACGATCCCGGGGAGGCGGTACCGCTCGAGCGCCAGCGGCGCGACCAGAAAGATCACCATCGCGAGCCCGAAGATGAGGATCGGGTCGTCGAACGGGGTTGCGAACGGCGACTCTCCCGCGACAGCGACGACGTTCGGCGCACCCGCGTCCCGCTGGGTCCACATCGTACGGACCGTCGCCCGCCCGACACATCAAGGACTAGCTATTCTATCGCCGGGGTCGGCTCGAACGCGTCGGTCGACGGCTCCGAAGCGACGACTCGCCGCCGTTAACACTGCGGCAGCCGTAGGGCGGATCGATGACAGCCGACGCGGACCCGTCGGCGATCCGCTCGATCGCCGTCTCGAGAGACGACGTCGTCGACGCCTTCGTCTACGGGCGAGAGAACCCCGGCGCGGCGGTCCTCCGGGTGACGCCGCCGTTTCACGGACGAATGCGGGCCCGGATTCACGTCTACCGCGCCGACGACGCCCGCGTAACCGGTGCCGTCCACGTCCATCCCGAGACGCTCCTCGAGGACGACGCGGTCGCGAGCTATCCCGCCCTCGAGGACGAACGCGAGGACGCGTCGTCGGACGAAACCGAACGGGTTCGAAAGCGACACGCCGAGGCGGTCGACGCGTGGCGGGAGCGAGCGCGGGAGGCGATCGCCGAGACGGTCGCGCTCGAGACTCCCGACGGGTCGACGACCGTTTCGGTCAAACCCCTCGAGTAGCCCACCGAGCCGATCGAATTGGACGCCCGATCCGCCGTCCCGCACTTTCACTTTCACTCCGGACGGCTCGGATTGACGTTCCGTCCGCCCGATCGATAGGTATGTCCCAGACCGTGGTGCGGATCGACGCCCGGAGCCAGCGAACCGAGCCGACCGACGCCGCCGCGACGGTCGACTCGCCGCGACGCCGAGTCGACGTCTCCTCGCTCCACCTCGACGAGATCCGGACCTACGTCGAGGCGAACCTCGAGACCGACCGCGTCTCCCTCGAGCGCCGCGGCGCCCGCACGTACCTCGTGGTCGAGGAGTGACGCTACAGCTTCGACACTTCGGCCGCCTCTTCGGCGGCCTCGCGGACCGTCTCGACGGTCGCGGTCGACGACGTCGCCGCCACGGCCGCGTTGAGGGCGCCCTCGAGCACCGGTGCGTCGGCGACGACTGCCTCTGTCGTGTCGGCCTCCTCGATCGCTAGCTCGGCGTTCATGACGGCGCTGCCGAGGTCGACGAGGACGACGACGCCCCCACCATCGCCGGCGACCGCGTCGATCGCCTCGCGGATCGGCCCCGGCGTCGTCCCGACGCGGCCGTCCTCGGTGCCGCCGACGGCCTCGATCCGGGCGTCGCCGCCCATCTCGCGGGCGATCTCGCGGATCCCCTCGGCGGCTCGTCGGCTGTGGGAGACGACGACGATGCCGACCATCAGGGGCCTCCGTCCGCCCCGTCCTCGAGAGCGGGTTCCTCGAGCTCCTCGGGATCGACGTCGGCTTCGGCGTCGACCTCGACGTCGCCGTTCAGGTACTCCTCGGCGACCGCGAGCAGCTCCTCGAGCAGGTAGTACGTGCTCGTCGCGCCGGGATCCTGGTGGCCGACGGAGCGCCAGCCGAGATAGGACGCCCGACCCTTTCTGGCGCGTATCGGCGTCGTGAACGCGACGCCGCGCTCGGCCGCGTCGACGGCCTTGCCCAGCGCCTCGAGGGGGTCGCGATCGTCGACCTCGATCGCCTTCCTGTAGGTGTGGACCGCGGGCGTAACCGCGTCGACCATCGTCTTGTCCCCCACGGAGGCCTTGCCCCGCTCCTCGAGGGTCTCGAGGTACCGTTCGGCGAAGGCGACCGACGACTCGGCGGTGATCCCGTCCTCGAGCTCCCCGCTCGCTTTCATCAGCGACCCGCCGTACAGCGGGCCGGCTGCGCCGCCGACCTCCGAGACCAGCGCGACGCCGACGGTCTTGACCAGCTCGGCGGGAGCGTCGTCGGCGTCCTCGAGTCGCTCCAGGGCGGCCTGGAACCCGCGGTTCATGTTCGCGCCGTGGTCGGCGTCGCCGATCGCGGAGTCGAGTTCGGTCAGGGTGGACTTCTCCGCCGCCATCCGGTCGGCCATCGCGGCCGTCGCCTCGCGGATCGCCTCGGCCTGCGTTTCTCGGTCCATCCGGATCTCAGCCCTCCGTCACGGTCAGTCCCGGCGTCTCGGCCGGAGCGGCCAGCAGCTCCTTCAGCTCGTCGTCGAGCTCGAGCACCGTGATCGAACACCCCATCATGTCCAGCGAGGTCATGTAGTCGCCGACGCGGGTGTTCCAGGTCTCGAGGCCGCGGTCCTCGAGCAGCTCCTGGAGCCGGCGGTTGACCACGTACAGCTCCATCAGCGGCGTCCCGCCCATCCCGTTGACGATGGTTGCGACCTCGGCACCCGACTCGAGGTCGAGGTCCTCGAGGACGGCCTCCGTGAGCCGCTGCGCGATCTCGTCGGCCGACATGGTCTCGGTGCGTTCGGTGCCGGGCTCGCCGTGGATGCCGATCCCCAGCTCGATCTCGTCCTCGCCCAGGTCGAACGTCGGTTCGCCCTTCTCAGGCGTGACACAGGACGTCAGCGCCATCCCCATCGTGCCGACGCGGTCGGTTGCCTTCTCGGCGACGCGTTCGATCTCCGCTAAGTCGGCGCCCCGGTGGGCCATCGCGCCGGCGACCTTGTGGACGAAGATCGTCCCGGCGACTCCGCGACGACCCGACGTGTACAGCGAGTCCTCGACCGCCACGTCGTCGTCGACCACGACGTACTCGACGTCGGTATCCGCCTCCATCTCCGCCATCTCGATTGCGGTCTCGAAGTTCATCACGTCGCCCTCGTAGTTCTTGACGACGCAGAACACCCCCTCGCCGCCGTCGCAGGCCTGGATCATCTCGCTCAGCTGGTCGGCCGTCGGCGAGGTGAAGACCTCGCCCGCGGCCGCGCCGTCGAGCATCCCGTCGCCGATGTACCCGGCGTGGGTCGGCTCGTGGCCGCTGCCCCCGCCCGTGACGATCCCGACCTTCCCCTCGACGGGGGCGTCTGCCCGGACGACGACCTCGGTACCCTCGAGCCGCCGCAGGCCCGAATGCGCCGCGACCATCCCCTCGAGCATCTCGTCGACGACCGCCCTCGGTTCGTTGATGAGCTTCTTCATAGACGACTGTACCGTGTACCCATACCACGATAAGGATTGTTCGACGCGGGCCCCGCGGCTCGGAGCGGGCGGCGATCCGCGCCCGAAACCCGCACGTATTCGGTCGGTACCGTCGGTCTCGGGCCTGCGACTTCGCCGCCAACTTATATACGTCAGCCCGGTGGCAACACGTACATGGCAGAGAAGACGGACTACGAAGAGGACGTCTCGCGCGACGAAGCAGCCGACCTCTTGCAGGACATCGCTCGAGAGATCCGCGGGCAGGGACCGATCGACATCCACGTCGGCAACAAGACGCTGGCGCTGACGCCGTCCTCGACGCTCGAATACGGGATCGAGGTCGAGGAACGATCGCCGATGCTGGGGGGCGACCGCGAGGAGATCACCGTCACACTCGAGTGGGAGGTCGACGACGAGCCGAGCGAATAACGGCCCCACCGTTCGACGCGGCGCTCGAGCGCGGTCCCTCGAGTCGCGGGTAGCGGTTCGAGGACGGGACCTTCTCGGTCGCGCGCTCGAGGGCCCGTATACGACGGGAGGGCCTCGGCTCGCACACCCCGCTGGCTCCCGAAAGAGCTCCCTCGCTTCGTCTTCGCGCGGTAAAACCGCGCGAATGGTCTGCGAGACCTCCGGTCTCGCACTATTCAGTCGTTCTCCCCCTTTCTCGCGGGTCGCTTGCGCTCCCCGCTCGCCTTCGGGAGGATTTCGCTTTGCTCCGCGGCTTCGCCGCTCCGCAGCTCAATTCTCCCCCTTCTCTATCGGCGCTCGAATCAAATTCCCCCACTCGGTCCAGGAGCCGTCGTAGTTGTGGACGTCCTCGTACTCGAGCAGTTCGTGGAGCGCGAACCAGGCGATCGCCGAGCGCTCGCCGACCCGGCAGTAGGTGACGACCGACTCGTCGCCGTCGATTCCGGAGTCGGCGTACAGTTCCTCGAGTTCGTCGGGGTCCTTGAACCGGCCGTCGTCGCGCAGGTTCGTCTTCACCGGGACGTTCGAGGCGCCGGGGATGTGCCCGCCGCGCTGGGCCGTCTCGCCGAGGCCCTCGGGGGCGATGACCTCGCCCGAGAACTCCTCGGGCGAGCGGACGTCGACCATCGGGATGCCGGCCTCGCGAGCCTTGTCGACGTCGTCCTTGTACGCGCGGATGCTCTCGAAGGGACCCTTCGCAGTGTACTCGACGGAATCGAAGTCGGGCTCTTCGTCGGTCAGCGGGTAGTCCTCGTTCACCCAGTAGTCCTTCCCGCCGTCTAAGACGCGGGCGTCCTCGTGGCCGTAGTACTTGAACTCCCAGTAGGCGAACAGGGCGAACCAGTTGGGGATCCAGCCGTCGCCGTAGAAGACGACCGTCGACTCCTCGCCGATGCCGCGGTCGCCGACGACCTGCTCGAAGTCCTCCTTCTTGAGGATGTCCCGCTGGTCCTGATCGGAGAGGTCCTCGTCCCACTGCATCCCGATCGCACCCGGGATGTGGCCCTCGTCGTACCGCGAGGGGAAGTCGCCTTCATCGGGCGATTCGGGGCTGTTCACCTCCACGAGACGGTAGTCGGGATCGTCGGCCTGGAACTCCTCGAGGCGGTCCTCGACCCAGTCGGCCGAGACCAGCACGTCGGTGTCGTACTCGCTCATGCGAAGCGTCCTCCGACGAGCAGCGGGAAAAGGGTAACACGGGTAAAGCCGACACGTCCGAAATCGGATCGGTACACCTACACCGCTGGACTGACGACCACCGCCAATGCGACTCGCGAGAATCGAAACGGCCGACGGACCGGTAACCGGACGGTACGAGGACGGCGTCGTTCGCGCCGACGGCGACGAGTACGAGGTCGGCGTCGACGGCGACCTCCTCCCGCCCTGCGAGCCCTCGGCGATGTACTGCGTCGGGCGCAACTACGCCGAGACGCTCGACCAGATGGAGTACGAGCGCCCCGAGGAGCCCGACTTCTTCATCAAGCCGCCGGCGTCGCTGCTGGCCCACGAAGACCCCATCGAGTACCCCGAGTTCACCGAGGAGCTGACCTACGCGGGCGAGCTCGCCGCGGTCATCGACGAGCGCTGTCACGACGTCGCCGAGGAGGAGGTGCCCGACGTCGTCCGCGGGTACACGATCATGAACGACGTCGACGCGCTCGACCAGCAGGGTCGCACGGCGCGGAAGGCCTTCGACGGCTCCGGGCCGCTCGGACCGTGGCTCGAGACCGACCTCGACCCGCGGGGGATCGACATGCACACCGATGTCGGCGACGAGCGCCGTCAGGAGGCGAACACGGAGCTCATGCTGTTCGACCCCTACGAGATCGTCTCGTACCTCTCGAGGCGCTTTACGTTCCGTCCTGGCGACGTCGTCGCCTTCGGCAGTCCCGCGAACCCGGGACTGGTCGAACCCGGCAACGCCGTCGAGATCACCTACGAGGGCGTCGGCACGCTGCGAAACGAGGTCGTCGACTCGAGCGGGTAGCCGACTCCCTCTCGCGCCGGCTCCGCGACGGGATCAGTCGACGCCCTCGTCGTCCAGCAGCGCCGCGGCGATCAGGTTTCGCATCCCGCGGCGGAGCCGTCCGCTCATCGCGGTCGAGGAGAGTCCGATCTCGTCGGCGACGTCGCTCAGCGCCATCTCCCGGGGTTCGCTGAAGTACCCGCACCGGTAGGCGACCGTCAGCGCCTCCACCTGCTCCTCGGTCAGCCCGTAGGCGACGTTCGTCTCGTTTCGCGGACGACCGTACACCTCGACGATCTCGAAGCTCACGCCGTACTCCTCGGCGTACTCCCAGATCGTGTTCAGCGCCTCCCGATCGGGGAGCTGGAGCCGCAGGAACCAGCCCCGACACTTCGTCTCGGCCGAGGACATGAAGCCGTTGACCCGCGTGACGACCGGACTCAGGAGCTTCGTTCGCTCGGCGTGCTGGATGTAGTAGATGTGGGTCTCCTCGCCCTCGTCGACGAGCTCGAACTCGTCGACGGTCGGATCGTCCTCGAGGTACCCCTCGAGTTCGCCGACGTCGTCGTACTCGAACCGGAACGGGAAGACGTTCGATCCGGGATCGGTGTTGGCTTGTGTCAGGACCGTGATCTGGAGATCCTCGTCGCGTCGAAACGTCGGGACCAAGGCGAGTCGCTCGTGTTCCGCGTACGCTTTGACTGTGATCGCCATCGCTTAGCACTCGGATCGGTTGCGAGGGTGTCGGCGGTCGGCGGTGCGTCCGGCCTTCGGTCTGCCGGCGTCGTTGGGCGGCGTGATCATGTACCATACTGCTCAAGGGAGTCCCATAAGCGTACTGTCGAGCGCTCGTCCGAGTGATCCGCGACCCGGTGTACGCCCCGCGCGGCGCGGGCGACTACCGACCGTTCGTCGCCCGGACGGTTCGAACCGCGGCGTCGTTCGCGGCGACGTCGTGGACCCGAACGACGTCGGCGCCGCGTGCGGCCGCGAGCGTCGTCACCGCGACCGTCGGCGGAAGTCGCTCGCCGGGCTCGCAGCCGACGCGCTCGAACATCGACTTGCGGGAGTGGCCGACCATGAGCGGACAGCCCAGCGCCCGGAACTCCCCGAGCCGATCGAGCAACGCGAAACAGTCCTCGGGCCCTTTGCCGAACCCGAGCCCCGGATCGACGACGATCCGATCCCGATCGACCCCGGCGCGTTCGGCCCGGAGCACCGTCTCCCGGAGGTCGTAGAGGACCTCCTCGACGACGTCGTCGTAGGCGACGCTGCGGTCGGGGTCGACGGGCGTCTCCAGGCTGTGGGTGACGACGAGCGAGGCGTCGCGGTCGGCGACGACGAAGCGCATCTCGGGGTCCTCGAGTCCGGAGACGTCGTTGACGACGTCAGCGCCGGCCTCCAGCGCCGCGTCGGCGACCGCGGCCTTTCGGGTATCGACCGAGAGGGCCACCTCGAGATCCTCGATACGTCGGAGTACCGGAACGACGCGGTCGATCTCCTCGGCGGCCGAGATCGGATCGGCGCCGGGCCGCGTCGACTCGCCGCCGACGTCGATCACGTCGGCGCCGGCCTCGACCATCGCCTCCGCGCGGGCGACCGCGTCCTCGAGGACGTCGTACTCGCCGCCGTCGTGGAAGCTGTCGGGCGTGACGTTCAGCACGCCCATCACCGCCGTCTCCCGGTCCCACGGGAGTCGGCCGCCGTCGCCCTCGCGGTCGGCGTCCTCGAGGACCGCCCGAAGCTGGGTCGCGACGTGGGCCAGTCCGAGCTCGTCGGCCGCGAGCTCGTCGATCAGCGCCCGGAACTGGGCGTCGGTTCCCGAGAGCACCGTCGTCACCCGCCGGGTGGAGGTCTCGGTTCGCGAGAGCGTACAGCTGCCGCCGATCGCCGCGAACGCCTCTCGGACCCGGTCTACCTGGGGCTCGCGCAGGTACGTCTTTACCGTCCGCCCGACGCTCCGTTCGGCGGTCGCCTCGACGGTCGAGGACTCGAGCCCCATCCCCTCGAGGACGGCGCGGGCCTCCCGCTCGGTCGCCGTCCGTTTCGGCACCTGCAGCCGGGACCAGCGGTCGCGCGCTTCCGCGACCGCGTACAGCGATCCCGCGACGAGCACGCAGTCGTCCTCGTCGGCGCGCGAGAGGGCGCGCTCGACCGCCTCGAGCACCGACCCCGAGCGGTCGATTCGCCCCGCGCGATCGCCGACGGCGTCGGCGAGGACGTCGAGCTCGGCGGACCGCGGGACGTTCGGCTGACAGAGGTACGCCGCGTCGGGTGCGGGAAGCGCCGCGGCCATCCCCTCGTGGTCCTTCTCGGTCATCGCCCCGAAGACGAGGTGGAGGTCCTCGAACGCGTAGCGCTCGAGGACGTCCGCGAGCGTCTCACAGGCCCCGGGGTTGTGCGCGCCGTCGAGCACCGTAAGCGGCGCCCTCGAGACGACCTCGAACCGACCGGGCCAGTGGGCCTTGCGGAGCCCGCGCCCGATCGTCTTCGGATCGACGGGCGCGAGCTGATCGGCCAGCGCGGCCGCGACGCCGGCGTTGGTTCCCTGGTGGGGCCCGGGAAGGGGAACGTTCGTCTCGACCGCCCACTCCGGCGCCGTTATCGAGACGGCGCTCTCGATCGGCGACGCCAGCCCCTCCTCGGTCGCGATCACGTCGGCCTCGTCCGGACCGACCGAGACGACGTCGGTTTCGGTCCGGATCGCCTCGAGGGCCGCGCCGGAGGCGCCGGTCACGAGCGGGGCGTCGGCGGGGGCGACCTGGGCCTTGTCGCGGGCGATCTCCTCGATCGTCTCGCCGAGCAGGTCCGTGTGCTCCAGGGAGACGCTCGTGACCGCGCTCGCGACCGGGTCGACCGCGCTCGTCGCGTCGTAGCGCCCGCCGATGCCGACCTCGAGGACGGCGACGTCGACCGACTCGGCCGCGAAGTGCGAGAGCGCAAGCGCCGTCAACGCCTCGAAGTACGTCGGGGCATCCCCGGCCTCGCGGAGCCGTTCGACGGCGTCCTCGAGTTCCGCGACGAGCGCGCAGACCCGGGCCTTCGGGATCTTGCGCCCGTCGACGCGGATCCGCTCGCGCACGTCGTCGAGGTCCGGCGAGGTGTAGAGCCCGACGTCGTATCCCGCCTCCCGGAGGACTCGCTCGAGCATCCGCGCCGTGCTTCCCTTCCCGTTCGAGCCCGCGATCTGGACGCAGTCGACGTCCTCGTGGGGGTGGTCCAGTTCCGCGAGCAGCGCCGCGGTCGTCTCCGTCCCGAGTTTCGGTCGCCGCCGTTGTAACGACTCGAGGGCGGCCATCGCATCGTGGTACTTCATACCAACCGTGGTCCCGGCCCGGACATGAAAGTACTGCCAGTCCGGCCGTCCCGTACGGTTTATACGGGGCTGCCGCCATACTCGTGACGATGACACCGACTGCCACGGAGAGCCGCGCCGCCGCGGAGCCCGCCGTGACCGAGTTCGAGGGGTCGGTTCGCTCCGTCGACGGCACCGACGTCCGACTCGAGGAAACCTACTTCTACCCCGAGGGAGGCGGCCAACCCGCCGATCGGGGGACGATCGACGGGATCGAGGTCGTCGACGTCCAGACGCGGGACGGCGCGGTCGTCCACGAGCTGGCGTCGACCCCCGAGTTCGGCGCGGGCGAAACCGTCGACGGCTCGATCGACGAGGACTTTCGCACGTACTGTATGCGCGCACACACCGCCAGCCACCTGCTGTACGGCGCCGGCCGACGGCTGCTCGAGGACCACGGCTATGGCGGGTTCGACATCGGAACCGAGAAGTGTCGGATCGATTTCGAGACGAGGAACCCCGACGCGCTCGACGCCCGCTCGCTCGAGCGCCTGCTCGCGGAGGCCGTCTGGGACTCCCGGGAGGTTACCTGGCGGGAGATGGACGCCGAGCGGGCCAGGGCCGACGACGAGATCGTCTTCAACGTCACCGAGAACGCCGAACGGGCCGACACCGTCCGGGTCGTCGAGATCGACGGCTGGGATATCGCGGCCTGCGGCGGGACCCACGTCCGGAACACGATCGAAATCGGCCCGATCGCGGTGCTCGATATCTCGAACCCCGGCGCCGACCTCGTCCGCGTCGAGTACGCGGTCGGGCCGACCGCGATCCGAGCCCGAACCGACCGCGCGCGGGCGACGAACCGGGCGGCGCGGGCCCTCGAGACCGGGATCGAGGAGCTGCCCGAGCGAGCCAGCGCCGTCGCCCGGCGCAACGCCGAACTCGAGGACGAGCTCGCCGAACTGCGGAGCCGACTGCTCGAGAACCGACTCGAGGCGCTGGGCGAGGAGGCGACGGAGCGAGACGGCCAGCGGTGGGTCGTCGGCGAGCTCGACGTCGACGGGGTCGGGCCGAACGACGCCGCCGACCAGGCACGGGAGCGCGCCGGCGAGCTCGGGGACGTCGTCGTGCTGACCGGTGTCGACGGGAGCGCGTTCGTCGCGGCGGCGACGACTGGCGAGACGGACGCGAGCGGGATCGTCGAGGACGTCACCGCGGCGTTCGGCGGCGGTGGCGGCGGCGGCGAGACACTCGCCCAGGGCGGCGGCCTCGACGCCGAGCCCGCCGCGGTGGTCGAGTTCCTCCGCGAGGAGTACTGAGGGCGTCGCTGCGTCCTTCGTCGTCATCGTCGTCCGTTCGGCCGCTGAGAGACGGCCGTGGCAACCGCGTCGTATCACCGACTCATCACGTAGAGGTTCGCGGCCGCGAGAGGGGGATCGTCTCGCAGGGACCGACGCCCCGGTTCGCTCGCGGCCGTCGCTGTCGGGCCGGAAGTTCGGCGAGAAGCGGTGCGAGCGGGCGTTACTCGAGCGTCGCGATCGCCTCGACCTCGAGGGCGGCTCCCTTCGGCACCTCGCCGACCTCGAGGGCGCTTCGGGCCGGGGGTTCCTCGTCGAAGAACTCGCCGTAGGCCTCGTTGAACTCCTCGAAGTCGTCGATGTCGTTCAGGAAGATCGTCATCTTGAGGACGTCCGCCATCGAGGCGTCCTCGGCCTCGAGGATCGCTTCGACGTTCTCGAGACACCGCCTGGTCTGGTCGGCGACGGACGCGTCGTCGAGCAACTCCCCGTCGGCGGTCATCGGGAGCTGTCCCGCCGTAAAGAGGACGTCTCCGTCGGTCGTCGCCTGGCTGTACGCTCCGACAGCTTCGGGCGCGTCGTCCGTGTGGATCGTGCGTTTCACACCCCCGTATAGCGCCGGAGCTCTCTTAAAACTCGGTTCCGGGCCGCCGACCAAAGCTACAAGCCGCGGGGCTGGCTCCATCGGGTATGGAACACGAGAGCGTTTCTCATTCCGTCGCGGAGCGAGCGCTCGCGCGGCTCCCGTCGGGATCCGAAGTCTCGGTGACCGTCCACCGCTACGAGGGCGGAGCGGGGCCGACGGCGTACCTCCAGGCCGCACAGCACGGGATCGAGCTCAACGGCGCCGCGGCGCTGCGCCGGCTCCACGACTCCCTGCTCGAGGCCGAACTCGCGGGGACCGTGGTCGCCGTCCCGGTGGTCAACAGCCTCGCGTTCGACCACGGCTCCTACGTGACCCCGCAGGCGGTCGACGCGGTCAACCCGAACTTCAACAGGGTGTGGCCCGGCGACGACGGCGGCACCCTCCAGGAGCGGGCAGTCGCCAGCCTCTGGGAGCTGATCGCGACCGCCGACGTCGTCGTCGACCTCCACAGCGGCACCGCCGACATGCTCGAGCACGTCCGCTTCCAGGGCGGCGAACGCGACTCGCGCCGGCTCGCGTCGGTGTTCGGCGCCGACTACCTCATGACCGATCCCGGGCCGGAGCGCCCTCTCGAGGAGTATACGGGAACGCTCCGGGCGGCCGCGCGGCTGGCCGGAACGACGGCGATCGTTCCCGAACTCTCGAACAGCCGCCAGGTCGATCTCGAGGCGGCCCGACGGGGTGCCGACGGGATCCGGAACGTGCTGGGCGAACTCGGGATGCTCCGCGCGGAGCCGTCCGATCCCCCCTCGCAGACGGTGCTGTACGACGACGGGGGACGCGTCGGGGCCGACCGCTCGGGGCTGTTCGAACCCGCGCCCGGCGTGGCCGTCGGCGACCGCGTCGCCGAGGGGGACGAGCTGGGAACGGTGTACTCGCCCGACACGTTCGAGCGCCGCCAATCGGTCGCCGCGACTGCCTCGGGCGTGATCTACTCGCTGACCCGCGAATCCGCAGTCACCGCCGGCGAGAAGTTGGCCGGGATCGCCGGACTCGAGTGAGGACGACGTCCTCGGCAGGAATCGTTACGTCGGCGAGCAGACGTACCTTTTTCTCGTCGGGTTCGCTCGCAGGGCTCGCTCACCACTCTCTGCTCACGGGCGCTTCG